>JBMYRY010000674.1:0-1524 GCA_049602795.1 Bradymonadia bacterium | reverse complement strand
ATGGAGCGCTCGGCGAGTTAATGCAGGGTCCGATCCATGCATTCACTTGCCGAACATTGACCCCAGCAGAAGATACGGAGTGATGTATGTCAGATGCACAAGAACGAATTGAAAAAATGGTTAACGGATACCCGGTCATGCTCTTCATGAAGGGCACGCCTGATGCCCCGCAATGTGGATTCTCTGCTAAGGTTTCCATGGTTCTCAAGGATGTTGGCGTACCTTTCGCATCCTTCGACGTCCTCAGTGATCCAAGCATTCGAGAGGGCGTTAAGGTATTTGCGAACTGGCCGACAATCCCACAGTTGTATATTAAGGGAGAATTTGTTGGTGGATGTGACATTGTCAGTGAAATGTACGTGAGCGGCGAACTCCAACCCCTCTTGCAAAGCGCCCCTACGCCCGAGTAAAGCATTCCACAAGCAGTCAACCGGTACCTGGACTAAAGCAAAGAGGAGCGATGTTAGACCTTCACCGAAAAGTGCCCAACTGCGCAACGCTGTTCATTTTCGTGCTCAGTCTTATGTTGAGCCTACCGGTCAATACAAAGCCGACCCTTGAGGAGCGCGCAGATGATGATTGGTATTTTAATATCGCTTTGTTTGGGGTTAGCCAAAGTAAAGGCGGTAAGGTCGATTCAAGAGGTCTCAACATAGGTGGCGCGCTTGGCGCAAGACTCTCCCCCACCTTGGCAATTGAAGCGATAGTTCAGGGCCTCTTAGCAGGGGGGGATTATTCCGCAAGTTCGAAGTACTTTCTTGCGGGTGTAAATTGGGCATTTTTGCCAAATCTATCCATACATGGGTCGCTCGGGCGTCGAGTCATCGAAAATAACGATGGCGGCGGTGGTATATTGAGTTTTGAACCTCCACAAGAGTGTGAGGAGGTCACGAGGGTCATAGTCAATGATTGGGGGGCTAAAATCGGGCTGTCAAGCGATTGGCAGAACGGTAGGTTTACGTGGCATGTAAACTGGGTCTCCATTTATCAACCCCTGATTTTCGAAAGCGCAACTCGTACATTGAGTGGCTATTGTGATGATCAACCATCCCAAACCGTCCCCTGGGACCTTCAACTGAGTGACCTACCTGTTACATTTACGTATGCCGCAATCAAGATCGGTGGCTCGTTTTAATGAGTCACGTCGAGTTTTAATGCGTTTTCATTGTAGGGGTTGTCGGCAGCTGTGTGCGTGGCACGTTTCCTAATCACCAGTGCCTTAACTCCAAAACACAGCTGTATTCATGTACACTGCTAGGTAATATCATCGCTAGATTTGGAAGATGTGCATGTCAATTAAACACCACACAACTAGATCAATATTTCTAATAGCGCTGATGGTTGTGCCGCTCAGTCTTGTGTTAAGTATGCCGGTCAATGCAAAGCCGACCCTTGAGGAGCGCGCGGACGATGATTGGTACTTCAGCTTCGGTGCTGGACGACAAATAGAACTCGGCGATAAGATTCGTACGGGTGGTCTTCGAAGCACGCAAACCATCGGCGTGAGACTCTCGCCCACCTTGG
>JBMYRY010000673.1:0-1527 GCA_049602795.1 Bradymonadia bacterium | reverse complement strand
TCAAAATTATAATTCCCAACTGTAGTCAATCGACTACACTTGCAAAATGTAGTCAAACGACTACACTTAATCAAGTAAAAAATGAAAGGCACCTCATGTCACGGCAATCTACCCCCGCCCCAAAAGGAAAATCAGAGGTTCAAAAAGCGCTGATTCAAGCAGCAGGAGAATGTTTTGCAGACCGTGGTATCGCTCAGGTATCCATTCGAGAGATCGCGACCCGAGCAGGCGTAAATCATGGCTTGGTTCATAGACATTTCGGTTCGAAGGACGGTTTATTGAAGGCTACTTTAAGAGCACTCTCTAGCTCGGTTGACGAGAGACTGAGTCATGTGGATCCCAATGAACCCCTCTTTAGTCTCCTTCCCAAAATCTTTGGCGGCACAAAGGATGTGGGTCTTCATTGGCGGGTCGTTACGCATGCACTGTTGGAAGGTATGAGTGTGACGGACCTTCAAGACAACTTTCCGGTCTTTCAGCGGATCGTAAAGGCAGCGAAGGTTTCGGGCAAAGCGCATGACGAAGCTCTCGGTCAATCGGCACTCATCTTTGCCACTGGGCTGGGCTATATGGTTTTTGAGCCATACCTCAGAGGTGCGGTCGCACATGACGGTTCTGATTGGGAAGAGATACGTCCTCAGTTAATGCAACAATTCTTAAGACTTGCCACCTAATGCGCGGTGATTCAGAGCAAACCGACGGTGTGGCTTCATAGAGCGACAATCCTCAATCGGGCTTACCTCAATGAGAGCGACGAGTCTCCTTACGCGAGAACCGCATCAGGCAAAACATCATGACGAGAAACACCGCCGTATTCGAGTTGGAACTCGTGGTGCAACCAGAGGATTCGACCTTGGCATCAGGGGAGGCATCGTCATTGAGTAGTCCAGCTTCGCCAGCATAATGAAACCACTGACGCTGGCATGCTGTGAAGACCTCTGAATCCGCCGACAAACATTCTGTGTCCACGCCCTTGAAATCAGTGAGACGAAAGACCGTCTCCGTTTCGTATCCATTTTCCGTAGGGACCACTTGGACTAAGTTTCGATCAATACAGGCGTAGATAAGGTCACCGGTTCGCTTAAGACATTTCCAGTTCACGGAACCAAGCACCATTGTCTGGTCATTCCGACGTACGACCAGTTCTCCATCTTGTAGCCATGCCATCCCCTCCTGCCAGACAACAGGACCGTGCAGAACACTGACGTCGTCAGCTCGCTGCTCAAGTCGATTCCCAACCAGTTCATAGAGTGCTCGCGTCGTTCCCGAGCTTAAAGTGAACCAAATTGGTTCGGCCTGTCTGAGCGATAGGTAATCACCGCTGGGTGCGTTCTCAATTGTGATGTCTTCGCTGGCACCACTTGCATCAATTCGATAGAGAGCAATCTCACCTCGACTCGCGCCGGCGATCGCACCACCTTGATGGGTCAACACGCTATCAATCGTGCGTTCACTGGTTTCCCAGAGGACCTCAGGCGTCGATGAGACCCGCCAAACACGGCTCGCTGATTCGTTTCGTTCCAAGAG
>JBMYRY010000672.1:0-1530 GCA_049602795.1 Bradymonadia bacterium | reverse complement strand
CTACTTCCGCCCAGGCAGTCCCTGCACAAATCAGGATAACCGCCACCAATACAATCCTAAATTGACTATTTCCCACAGTATTTATTCTCATGCCCGTTTATATAGGGTGCAGGTTACCATCAGATGCCTCACATGAAAACATAAGCGCATCAAATCAATGAGGATGGGGTAAAGTTTCTTGACAACCAGAAGCCAGATTGGTGCTGTATCCCTATGTCAGGCTGCAGATTACACATTCTGAACGTTTCGGCTCTCCTGCTTCTTTTAGGCGTCGCCGTGCCCGCTCACAGTGAAGGCACTCGAGAATTGGGTTTGACCACAGGCTTAAGCCGAGCAACGGTTGTGAATGTACGCGTGGACCAAGTCGGAGAGTTGATCGTGATGTGCTCTTCAGACGACGGGATCCAAAGTGATCCCATCGACGGCGTACCACTCGATACGGCGCCGGGCGAAGAATCCAATAAAGATCCCCTCCGAGATGGAGCCGACATTGTAGCGTATCCACCGACAGACCGTCCATGTGAGGCAACTGCGGACTGCGGGCTCCGACAAATCTGCTTCGATCGCGCCTTGGAAATCCCGTATGCCTTTGCACCGGATTCACAAGGCACAGGTATATGCGGCTACGTATTCCGAATCAATCCAACGTCAAATCCCGGACTAGGCGTATGCAATGCGGACACAATCGATCCCTTATCACTACAGCTATCGGCTAATGAAATTGGAGTATGGCGTCTCGACTTCGTTGGTGAACAATCAACAACTGGTGCGCCCGAGCGCAATACTCGCTTCTTCGACATCGAAGTACGTGATCCAACTGGTCAGGAAACACGCAACCAAAGAGTCTTCTCCTACCAGTGGTATTTGACGAGTCATAATGCAGTCCAACTCGGACGGCACGAGTTCTACGTCAGACGACAAATTGACGGGGTTGATTACTGGGTCGCCACCACACTCGATGAGGCAGCTCAGTTCAGTTATGGTCTGCTTGCACATGTTGATGGCATCAGCGAGAATCAAGGGCGTGGCAGTGCCTGCGAACGAGTCAATGACGAACGGTCTTCTCCGCCTTGCCTCCTAAGTTTCGAAGGCAGACGAGCAGCGCTTGCAGCACAACTACCTCTCTACCTGAATGGCGCAAACGCTCAGGCATTCCCCCCCATCAATCTCAGTGACGTCTCTTTTCAGGACGACCAGGGCACCCCATCGATCTCTCCGAACGGTGATGGCATTCAAGACATCTTTAACATCACCTTTAACTCGACCTTGCCTGGAAGAGTACGCCTATGGCTCGATCTAGATGATGACCTTAGCATCGACTACCCCAATGAAATTGTCCTCAGCCAGACCTTCGCAACCGGAGACCAACGATTAACCTGGGATGGACTAGACCTCGATGGAGAAACCATTCCAGATGGGACCTATTCATTCTCATTCCATTTCTCATTCGGTGAATTGCATCTGATTAGTGTCGGTCTTGAAGCACTCAGTGGATTCCTTACTTTCAGCGAAGCCGAGCTCGGTCCACGA
>JBMYRY010000671.1:0-1554 GCA_049602795.1 Bradymonadia bacterium | reverse complement strand
CGTAGACTGCGCATCTAAGCGGTAGCAAACAGCCGTACACCATGAATGGTGTGGCAGCAGCTAAAAATCGGTCCGTATACATCAATGTTACGAGATCTTCAGCGAACAACAAAACCCCACCGAAACAGGGGATCAGAACTACGCTCGAGCGCTCCATCGCGGTTCTCCATAGCGCCAAAATCTCGCCATGCTTGTTCGCTTGGTAAAGGGTTGTGAATTCTGGCAGGATTACTGCACTCAATGACCCTGTGACGATGCCAATAATAGGCAACTCGATTGCGCCCGCCACGTACCATGAAAATTCTTCGGGAGAACACCGGTTCGACACCATGAACTTATCTAGCTGTGTTGAGATACTGCCGAACATAGAGGCAAGTCCCAATGGGACGGCATACTTCAACTGCTCACGCATCGAGGATCTTAATTCCTTGCCTGACCACTCTGCCGGATCCGTTGAACGCATCATTAAGACCACAGCAGTACCGACCGCAATTAATGACCAGATCATGAGGACCGATAAGGTATGAAAGGGGGTGCTAAACTGCCATGCGGCTAATGCCATAGCCGTCACCAATAGGGTTTGCGAGATGGTTTGATACTTAACCAGCAGACCGACACGATTTTGAGCCACCAAGGTGGCAGCGAGAGAACTAAGAGGCAACATCGCAAAACCGTAAATGCCCACAATCCACCAGTACTTTACGAGGCTTGGCGCGCCCAGGTAGTTTGCAAACCGCTGCCCAAAGACAAAACATAGACTAACGGCGAACACCCCGCCTGAAATCGCAAGCAGTGACAAATTCGCGACAACCGACGTTCGTCCCCTCTCCGGTTTAATTGGTAAAAAGAAATACAGCGCCTTTGGTAAACCCAGCATCAGCACTGGGCTCAATAGTCCGAAGGCTAAAATTGCTTTTTTATGCAGGGCGTAATCTTCAACAGTTAAAGCTCTGGCTAGAATGATGGAAATCAAGAGCGCCGACACTGAGGCGACGATTTTACCAAATGATAAAATCAAGGTCTTCATAGTAAGCGACGGCGTGTTCGTCATTTTCGCTCTTTCAATCATTACCGTTTTTGAACTATGCTCAAGAATGGTGATGGCGGCTGCGGTACAGGTCCACTGTGCCACAATCTCATGATGGGTGCTCTAAAGATCGTCGACGAATCAAAGTGTACATCCTCCAGAATTAGTCGCACTCGCAGACGATGATGACGTTTGGGGGAAAGGGATTATGGATCTAACACGCACAAACGGTCGACTCGAGAAGTTCTATCAGCGATATGTTCATGACGAAGACATTCCGATTCCTATCGACGCCTTCGATAAAGGGGCCTACACCAAGGAGGAATTGCGCCGCGGTCGAGTAGCATGGGGCTTAAGGACCAATGACGAATACCGTTCCATGGTGGGCTTCTCTGAGTTGACGCACTTGTGCGCGCAGATGCATGCACCGCTCGATGTCGTGGCACTTTCAAGTCGAATTATTCGAGATGAAGTAAGACATGTTGAGCTCTGTAGGCAGTTGACCGATCTTCTCGGTGGGCGTCCGG
>JBMYRY010000670.1:0-1610 GCA_049602795.1 Bradymonadia bacterium | reverse complement strand
AACAGCGCTTAATGATTATTATCCTTCTCGCCGGGTCTATCACTCTTGGATGTGAACACTCGAATCTCGATTTGGTGGTTACAGAGGAATGCCTTGAGACCGGTGAATGCTCACCGGATGATTTGGATAACGCCTCGCCGCAGGATGTTACCCAGGCTGACGTTGACGATTCTCAACGACCTCACGATGGTGAAACGAACCGTGAATCGCAAGCCTTCGACGACGGTGTCACCGCCGAACAAGTCGATGAGAACGAGGAAGAGACGTTCCTAACCGGCGAGGACGATGTCGATGTCGCAGAGGATGACCAACGCGATATTGATGAGCAAGAAAATGATTTCGATGCACCGACCGAACCGAGTACTCAACGGCTAAGAATACAAGCCATTGGCGACAGTCATCTCGCGTTTAATGGTGAGCTATCCACAGCTGATCAAATTCGAGACGTCTTAAATGAACGTGGTGCTGATGTGGTGGTGCAGAATAATGCTGTGGGTGGTGCCACCCTTGGCTGCGGCGAAGACGGTATTGGTTCTCAAGACAATTGCATTCCGCCGCAATTGGAAGATGGTGGATGGACCCACGTGGTGTTGTCAGGCGGTGGGAATGACTTTCTCGAAAGCCAGTGTGGTGTTGATGTGAACGCACTTATGACACCCGCGCTTGATGGGGGTCTAATGGTTGACCTAATCGATGAAATTAGAGCGATGGGTGCATTGGTGACCATTGTTGGCTATGTCTCCCCGCTCGATCCACAGGGCGAAGCGGGCAGTTGCCAACCCATCAAGACATTGCTCGATCGCTACCGAGACTTCGCATCGTCTACGACTGGTGTCAGTTTTATAGATACGCGAGAGGTCTTTGGACCAAACCAGCCGTCTATGTATGCCGACGACATTCACACTTCGGTTGAAGGCTCTCGTCGACTTGCTGAAGCCATCGCTGAAAACCTGCTGAATGTGAGATAGATATGGGCATCGTGTATCGCTACTCACTGCGCGTCGGGGCCAAGGGGTAGCGGACACGATGGAGACGCATTCGCGCCTGGATGATGCAGGTATCTTAGACCGGTTGAGCACTAGAAGTACTCTGGTCTTCTCAGTCTCCCGTGTAAACGACAGCCCATCAGATGCGGGCAACTGTTGATTTAACTGATGCGATGATACTCGATACAGCGGCGCCAAAAGCCGTAACTGGTTCCACAGTGGCAATCACACTTGCATACTGATTGGTAACGACCAGTCCAATATCCTATCCACAGAGAAGCAAAATCAGACCTAACGCATATTCTGCACCTGGGAAAAATTATCCCTTAAAATAGGTCGCTAAGTTTTCAAGTGCCTGCGCTCTTTATTTCTGGCATTGCGACCTTTGGGGACGAAATGGCATAACGAAAGTGTACCAACGAAGAGCAGAATCTTGTCTCATAGTTGTGTGCAGGAGATAGTGAAGCGTTCACACGTATTGAGCGAATTGGAGTTGTCGATCAAATTTATGCATCAGTTTACGTCTACACAACCCAGTCTGCTTTTCATGGTGGTCTTTGCTGGATGCTCACTTGCGCCTTCCGAAATCGATCCACCACCCATCTTCGAGCTCAATGGTCGTGT
>JBMYRY010000669.1:0-1636 GCA_049602795.1 Bradymonadia bacterium | reverse complement strand
GTGGGCTCAGGCTGACTGGGTGCAGATGTATCACCGCATTTAAGATGAATGTCATCAACAACCACACAGCTACACGGCACACCGCCCGCACAGGTCTTTTCCTGCGTCTGAGCACCAATGGCCACAGCATAGCCCGACCAAATACAATTGTTCCCACATGCGTCACCTGCTGCGTCACCACTTTCAGGTGAGACCGGTGTTGGTGGATCATCTATGGTTGACGGAGGCGTGGAACTGGCTGAGGTGGCACACAGTGAATTAATATCTCCCTGCACCACGCACGCACACGGCGTACCATCACATGAACTTGAGGCCTGCTGAGCACCAAAGCTCACCGCCCAACCGGACCACACACACCCATCGGCGCAAGTCGTACCTACCCCAGCGACTTTCAAAGACGGGTCAACCTCTCGATACGCACCACCTCGGTCATGTTCTCCGGCAACCGTTTCATCAAGCTCAATTGCGTCTCCACACCCAAAAACAACCCCTAGGAGACCCAACCCTAAAAACCGATACCATTGTTTCATCATGCTACTACTGTCCTCCATTCTAGTGCGTATCGCGACAACCCATGCGCAACATCACTCACAAATGTTTGCAAAAGGCGGGCCGTCCCAATTCCACCTGTATTTGAATGGAAAAAGCCAAAATGTGAGACAAGGGTAGCACAGGTCCGAGCTAGGCAGACGAGACGTAAACAGCCCACCTAAACCAAAACAATTCAGTTCGAGGTAGGTCTACCAGTCTATTGCGGAGAGATTACGCATCTTTTCATTAAACCACCTGGCGAATGGTTCGTCAGTGGAGAGGAGATTAGGCTGTAAGGCGGATCGTGCATCACCTTCGTCATAGCTCCACAATCGAGTGACATACCTCGAATTGTGCTGCTCGAGAGCACCTTCACTACCGGAGCCAAAACCAGCAAATCGGGCATGCTCAGCTAAAAAGGAGTCATCACCCGATTGATACTCCGTAAACATCAACTGCTCATATCGAATGAAATCGAAATCTCGTTGCGCAGCGAGCCTGTATAGAAGTGTACGTTCATTATTACCGTTCGCATCTGAGGAGATGACTTCAATTTCACCGTTATTTGAGGTCTGAAATAAAGCCGCAGTCGTGGGTCTGGATGCTTCGAAAGTCACCGACTCTCCCGTAATTTGCCCATAGGCTTCCCGACGACGACCGCTGCTACCCCCTTCTTCATAGATGAGAACAATTCTTCCATCTGACATCAAAGACAAAGAAGGACTCTTTCCATCGAATAATGAGCGCTCATCGAACCACGTGATCCGCCCCTGCTCATCAAAACGACCAAGCGCCGCGAACAATCGGTCCCTCGAATGGGAGCGATGAACCTCGACCACCGTATCACGATTCACAAAGACAATAGCCGGATCCGTACCGGTATCGTAGCGTCCATGATGCAACCATTGGACAGACTCTTCGTCTTCGCTTAATCGACCCGTCCAGTACCATAGCCGCTCGCCGCCATCGGAATGCATCGTCAAAACTCGCCCCGACCCATGTGACGCAACAGCAGGGTCCACGCCTTCATCCACAATGTACGCCTTCCGAGTAGTTCGATCGCCCGACAAGACAATGATAATCTTGTCAGAGTAAGTGGAGATAG
>JBMYRY010000668.1:0-1654 GCA_049602795.1 Bradymonadia bacterium | reverse complement strand
GACTGTGTGGATAATTGTCCTGGTCTATTTAATCCAGACCAGCTCGACTTGAACCAAAACAACGTTGGCGATGAGTGCGAGGACAATGACTCGGACGGGATTCTTCTGGGCAATGACAACTGCCCTGATGTCTTTAATCCGGACCAAAGAGACCGCGATCAAGACGGTATCGGTGATACGTGTGACAATTGCCCGGAGCGTGAAAATCCCGAGCAGGCAGACGACGATGGCGACGGCATTGGCAACGCATGCGCCCGCGACGACGATGATAATGATGGGACTCGGAATGACCGAGACAATTGCCCCACAGTGCCGAACTTCACCCAGAGTGATCGGGACGATGATGATGTGGGTAATGCCTGTGACAACTGTCCCAATGATTTCAATCCGGACCAGCTAGACAGTGATGGTGACGGCTCCGGAGATGCATGCGACGACTTTACACCCGATGCCTGGATCATCATGAGATGGGAAGGACCGAATGACTCAGACCTTGACCTGTACGGTATTCATCCGCAAGGTGCTTATCTGAGCGACATCAATCAAGGCGAGTGTGCCCGTGGCAAAAACCTACCGTGGTGTGTACACACTGGCAACGTCGGTAACGGCTGCTTCTCAGATTTTGAGTGTAGTGAATGTTTTGGAGTCGACTGCTACGACAACGTCCGCTGTGCTCGAGGTACCTGCCGGCCAGAAAGCGATATCTACGGTCAGCAAGTCGAACAATTGAGGTTTTGGGAGGCCCAGGATATTGGTGTTACCATAGCGTCTTATCCATGGGACGCATCAGGCACAGTTTCACTTGAATTCCATTGCAAGCATCTTGACCTCCCAGTCGTAACCGCCGGTCCGTATTACGTCACGGATCCGTCCAAGGTCTACGAGTTTGCAATCTTCAACCCCGATACCTGTGAGGTCCAATTCCTGAACGCAGAAAACCAAATCACAGAACAAAATGGGCAAGCATATTGTGAAGACTGTGTTGCAGGGCAATGCCTGCGAAACGGCTGCGTTGATGAATGTGATGTTCCCAACAACCAATGCTTTTCAGAGGACTGAGTTGGCTCCCGTGCTCCTAGAGTTGAATGCGTTTAGCACACCGTCGGAGGCTATCTGATGCTGAATGTCGCCAACCGCCTATCGATTCGAGTGAAATCGATGCCCATCCTAATGGTTACCTTACTGTGGCTTGCCCCAATCGGCTGCGCCGAGATGACCGAAGCCCCCCCAACTCCAGACGTCAACAGCACACAGACCTTGGAGGCCAAAGCCGACCAGGCATGGACTAATTCCGACACCGTCACATTGAGTTGGAGTGAAGTCCTCCAATGTGCGGTGGCTCTAAGTGAAGGTGCATGGAGTGGCGCCACGAGTCTCGTCGATCGACTTTGGCATTTACCGGGTGCGATTGCGCGGTTTATTGTAAACCTTGGGAGTGAAATCCTACGAAGAGAAGCTGATAGACTTGCCGCAATTACTGACGCTGAAGCACTCGAACGGGTGCGAGCCACTCGCGAAGCTGACCTTAAAGCGCTGCGAGGTCTACTCCTCTCTATTAGACGTGTGATTCCGGAATTGTGGGTGTCCTTGAGAGCCGGAAGCGGTTGGTTTCAAACCCTTGAACGGGAACAAAAAATACAATTGGTTTGCGAAG
>JBMYRY010000667.1:0-1663 GCA_049602795.1 Bradymonadia bacterium | reverse complement strand
CGTACCACGGGTTTGCGTCAGGAATTTTGAACGATAGCCGATAAGTCCGCGAGCGGGAATGTAGAACTCGAGTCGCGTCGTGTCGCCATCATTTCTCATCTCCCTCAACTCACCGCCCCGCTGATTCAGTTCTTGAATCACTGTCCCCGTATATGCGTCTTCACAATCAATACTTACGTCTTCATACGGTTCACTCTTCGTACCATCATCCTCTTCACGCACAATGACTTTGGGCATTGAGACAGTCAGTTCATATCCTTCCCGCCTCATTGTTTCGATCAGAATCCCAAGGTGTAGTTCCCCACGCCCAGACACCTTAAATATGTCGGCTTGAGCGGTGTCCTCCACTTTGAGTGAAACATTTGATTGTAGTTCTTTGTATAAGCGGTCCCTCAATTTTCTGGACGTGACGTGCTTTCCATCTAGACCCGAGAAGGGTCCATTGTTCGCCATGAAGTCCATTGAGATCGTGGGTTCGTCTACGGTGATTGGCGGAAGTGCCTCAGGCGCATTGGGATGGCAGACGGTTTCACCTGGAAGTGCGTCCGTAAAGCCTGCAATACCGATGATATCTCCCGCCGAAGCAGTCTGAATCTCCACCTGTTGCAAGCCCGAAAACCCAATGAGTCGAGTGACTTTCCCGCGCCGCGCCTCGCCATTGTAGTCCAGGCAAACGAGCGTATCGCCTTTTGACACCTCGCCCCTTAGAATTCTACCAACCGCAATTCGACCAACGAATTCGTCATAATCGATGGTGGCGACCTGCATCTGGAAGTCTAGCTCCTTCTCTACTTCGGGTCCCTCTACGATATTAACGATGGCGTCGAGCATTGGCTCTACATTGTCCCGGGCATCATCGAGATCCAGGACGGCCCACCCATCTCGGGCACTCGCGTACACCACTGAGAAATCCAACTGTTCATCCGAAGCGCCCAGTGCCACGAAAAGGTCGAACACTGAATCCAAAACCGAATCCGGACGGGCATCCGAACGATCGCATTTGTTGATCACAACAACGGGGCGCAATCCATGATGCAATGCTTTCCGCAGAACGAACCGTGTTTGAGGCATCGGTCCTTCGAATGCATCTACCACGAGAAGCACGGAATCGACCATTCCAAGGACGCGCTCTACCTCACCCCCAAAATCAGAGTGTCCCGGCGTATCAACAACATTAATATCCACACCCTTCCATTTAAGTGCGGTATTCTTGCTCATGATAGTAATACCACGCTCCCTCTCGAGATCGAGCTTATCCATTGCTCGCTCCTGGAGCGTTTTATGCCCTTCTACCGTGCCTGATTGTCGAAGTAGGCAATCCACGAGCGTGGTTTTGCCATGGTCGACGTGAGCAATGATGGCAATATTTCGTACGTTTTCTCGGCGCATTTCTCTGACCTAACCTTAGGAAATATGCGACCTACTGACACACGTTGGCATGATAGGCAAGGGAAGTTTTTCCAAAGTCCTCAATATCAACCAACATCTTGACCTTATATTGGAACATGATGTTTGAAAAATGTCTGCGCCAAAGGGTGGTAATTTCACCCTGGTCAAGTCATACTTCCCGAGGGGCATGTCGGGCTAGTGACCGGACGCCGGTAATTCAAAAGGAGATTTGTGACATGGCTGCTCAACTCACCTGTCCAAAATGCGGTGCATC
>JBMYRY010000666.1:0-1666 GCA_049602795.1 Bradymonadia bacterium | reverse complement strand
CGATGGATCTCGTTCGTTAATCTTCGATGTCCCGGGATATGTTGGTCTGAATAAATACCGAGTTGTCCTTTAAACCCCTGCCCTAATCTATCGACGTGAGATGCACACGTCATCGTCAAACCGAAGCCACCCGCAGCACGTAATGATAGCCATCTTAATTCATCGTCCCCCAGCGTACCATCAGCATAGCTCTGACAATTCGTCATTGGGGCTAACATAAACCGATTCTTTAAAACCTGATTCGACTTGAAACGAAAAGGCGCGTCTAAAGTTAAAGGTGCAGGTAGATGGGCGCTCGTGCCCGACGTCGCCTCGGTGAAGCCTTCGCCGGTTTTCGGCTTCAATTGAGGTACATCACGGCCATCAGGGCAGCAAGTACTAAACCGAAGCCCAGCAGTCCGACCATAAGCATCTTACGACTGCCACTTTTCCTCAACTGCGCTTGGAGCTCCATGGTCTCAACATTGTGTAGACCTACCGGGTCTTCGCTGCGAACAGGAGGACCAACAGCAGCCCCCAAACGCCCCTTTGCTTCTTCTTTGGGAGATGGCACTGGATCTGGTTCGGCAGTAGATGCGGCTACCAAGTCCGGTTTGACGTCGATATCCTCACCCAGCAAATGGCGTTTTTCTTCATCCGACAGATCATTCAACAAATCCGAAACCATGTGTTCGTCCAAACGAACGGTGTCCGTGCCCGATTCTGCGCCATCATCAGAGCCAACAATGTCCGCCAATTCATCGGGACTAAAAT
Source organism: Bradymonadia bacterium (assembly GCA_049602795.1). Lineage (GTDB taxonomy): Bacteria > Myxococcota_A > Bradymonadia > UBA7976 > UBA1532 > JBMYRY01. Next base: position 913 of record JBMYRY010000666.1, on the reverse strand, counting down.
CGAGCGCAGCATCTCGCCGTTCCTTCAGTTCCGCAAGACATTCCTCCAGCGCCTTTCTCACATCCAAGGCGTGTGCATATCGTTCGTCTCGATTCTTACTGAGCAACTTCAAAACGATCTGTTCGAACTCTGGTGGATAGGACCAGTCTGAGCGTGCCTCAGAGGGAGGAATGGGCTTCTCCATCACAATTTTGGTCGCGACTTCCACGGCGGATTCGGCCAAAAACGGGAGCTTCCCAGTTAAGGTCTGATACAAAATGATACCCAGACTAAAGAGGTCAGAACGATTGTCTAGCGGCAACCCCTGCACCTGCTCTGGACTCATGAACGCAGGCGTACCGCACACAATACCTTCGCGGGTCAATGGCGTATGTTCCGTGTCTTGATCAAGGACCTTGGCAATACCAAAATCTAGGACCTTGACAAAATCAGGATTTCTACGGTGATCGAAGCAAATGATGTTTGCAGGTTTCAAGTCTCGATGCACAATTTGAGCGGAGTGTGCTTCGTCGAGCGCGTCGCATACTTGAGCAAATATGTTTAAGACCCTCTTCGCAGGCAATGGAGAATCTTCAGCAATGATACTGCTTAGGGCGCGGCCCTGCACAAACTCCATTGCCATCCACAAAATTTCCTCATCATGCTCCTGTCCGAAGCCTAGAATTGAAATGCAATTCGGATGATCGAGGCGACTCGCTGCACGCGCCTCGCGTTCAAATCGTCGTACTACAGTCGAATCGCTGACCAGTTTTTTTCGCAAAACCTTCACAGCAACATGTTTGTCGAGAGTTCGATGATAGGCCTGATAAACCTTACCCATCGCCCCTTCGCCTGCAATACTCAATAACTCATAGGTACCCGCAAGCACCCTACCAAGCATTGGATCTAGGTCATTGGGCTCAGAGTACGTAAG
>JBMYRY010000665.1:0-1669 GCA_049602795.1 Bradymonadia bacterium | reverse complement strand
ATCACACAACAAGATTTCCGCAAGTTGCTCGGTATCGGTCGTACCCGCCAATGCTTCAAGCGTAAAGACGCCAGAACGTACGCAACGATCAAAGCACACTCGGTTTAACTCTTCGGAATCCCCAGGCCAGCGTGCCCACTCGACCTCAGGCTCGTATCCATCTGGAAGCGGAACAGTTGGGCGAATGTCTTCTCCCCGAGCTCGACGCTCTTGAAGCATTACTGCGCCCTCGCGAATCTTTTCACCTGACTCAACCGAAATCCCGGGGATGTTTGCCAATTCTTCAACTGACATCGCTGCAATGTGCTCCAGTGAGCGGTAACCAAGACGTCTAAGCGTGTCGATGCTCTCTGGATCGATTCCATCCAAGGCAACCAATGCCAAACGGGCTTCTTGCTCCAACTCCAGCACTTTACTTTCAGAGTGAATATCAATCTTCCATCCCGTCAATTGACTCGCCAACCGGACGTTCTGTCCTCGGCGGCCAATTGCTTGACTCAATTGGTCATCGGGCACAATCAACTCCATTGTGAAAGTGTCTTCATCAATCAGGACTCTCGATACTTCAGCGGGCTGAATGGCGTTGCATACAAAGCGTGCCGAGTCTTCGCTGTAAGGTACGATGTCGATTTTCTCTCCACGGAGTTCTTGAACGACGGCCTGAACACGAGACCCCTTCATACCAACGCATGCGCCAACCGGATCCACGTCGGCATCTCTTGAAGACACCGCAATTTTGGCTCGACTGCCTGGTTCACGTGCAGCTGTTTCGATCCGCACGACACCTTCATAAATCTCCGGTACCTCCATCTCAAACAACTTGATAAGCAATCCAGGGGACGTACGAGACAAAACAATCTGAGGACCACGTGCATTCTTCTGCACATCCAATACGTACGCTTGTACACGCTCGCCAGGTCGATAGCTTTCTCGTGGCACCTGTTCACGAATTGGCAAAATAGCTTCGGTGCGACCGAGGTCAACAATAAGATTCCCCCGCTCAAACCGACGGACGATCCCCGTAATGATTTCACCCTTTCGATCAACATATTCACTGAATACATTGTCGCGCTCAGCTTCGCGAATGCGCTGAGTAATGACCTGTTTGGCTGTCTGAGCAGCAATTCGACCAAAACTCCGACGACGACCCTTGAGCTGAAGAATGTCACCGTAGCGCTCATCCTGCTCCTTCGCCTTCTCGCCGTCCTGCGCAAGGTAGAAAATCTGAAAAAGGAGTTCATCTCCGATGTCCGCATCGAGACCGTGCTCTTCCGCCTCTTCAAGGGTCAGTTCATTGTATGGATCAACAATCTCATCTGCGAGTCGAATGATTTGGAAAAGTTCCACGATGCCTTGATCACGGTTGTACTGGGCTTCGATTTCTCGCTCGGCGCCAAACACCTTTTTTGCAGCCTGCAAGATTGCAAGCTCAAGCGTCTCTTGAAGCGCATTCGCATCAATGCCCTTTTCCTTGGAAACCTGATCTATGACTTGATTAAGGTTAACTTCCATTAGTTGCTCACTCTCATCATCTCATTCTCTTTCATTTTTTTTGACCCATCGCAAAGCGTGGCTTGATCCTCGCCTTCTGAATGTATCCCAGTGGTACCTGGTGCGCCCCATCGGCGCATTGCACTAAGACCTCTGCTTCATTTACTTCGGTTACAAC
>JBMYRY010000664.1:0-1672 GCA_049602795.1 Bradymonadia bacterium | reverse complement strand
ACTGGGAAAGAGTTCCCAGCCCTGAACAATTCGGTAACGATTGCCGCAAGGATAGCGCTGAACGAACGACTCCTCGTCCAAAAAGACTGCACAAACAGGCCATGTGCCCATCTTATCTTCAATTTCGATCTCGCCAAGGTCATTGATGGGCTGTACAAACCACGCATCAATCATAAGTCGGTAGAGCGTTTTCCGGGCAGCCCAATCACGGTTATTAGCCAGATGAGTCATAGCCTCATATACCCGTTGGTTGTCGATTTGGATCGACGGCAGGCACAGAAGTGTACCTTCGGGAACAGACCGACCGAGCTGCTCCGAAAAAAATCCCGCTAACAGCGACATTGCTACGCCATTGTCGAATTTCTCCTTGGGCACACGTAGAGAAAAATCTTGGCTCGCACGCTTGCGTCGAAATCCCTGGTCATACAGCCATTGCTGAACGTCCTCCGCAAGACGCACTTCAACTTGTCGCCCCGCGGACACGGATAACTGAATGAGTGTCCCTTCCGTGGACGAACGTGCGGCAAAATAGTATTCGCCATCGTGAAAGCTCAGGAAACGTGATTCATCGGGCTCATAAGGACCACAGAGTGAAGTAAAATTGACGGGCATTGCGATGGCTCCTCATGTCAACCCAAGCACAGTAAGCGCATATTCGGTAAAAACGACGCTTACGAGGTCGAAAAGTTACGTCAAATGAGTCGGCGTCGCTCGGCGAGCCAAGCGATAACGCCATAGCTCACCCCAATCGTTAATACCAAGACCACTGGGCCCAACCCTGATAGAATGTGGACACACCACTTAACAATCAACCAGGACAGCCAACCATAGCCGGCTGCGCAAATCAAGATGAAGAGCCCCACCCGAATCAGAAATGGGAGACCCTTAAGTGCCCGTCGCAAGAGCTGATTGATGACACCACCGTAAATGACCATTAAGCTCGCGATTAAAGACCAAACTACGACAGTGAGGTGGTCAATGATTAAGCGATATATGATGTTCAAGATAGCCCCTGAACTGAGTCTCGATTAGTCTTCGATGACGAGGTTGCCTGCGTTTACAGCGGAACTGAGACGAACACTGACCGCACCTTCGGGTGCTGCCGTCAAAAAGCCACGCTCGACAACCCGACTCACCATCACATCCGCATTCCCACTACCCAACATTTGAAGTGCACCGCCCGAGATGGTCAGCATGCCGTTGTCAGGTCCATCACACTCCACAGAGACGGAGCCCGCTCGCAAAAGCACCCGCACGAAATCGCCATTCCCCGGTGTCCAGGTCACGATATGACCAACGGCTGCAATACTCGTCCCTAGATCTACATCCGAGGGTAAGAGGACATCAGGCGATTGGACCTGAACAGCAAAGCCGCCGAACCGACTAGAACCAACACCGGACAGTGAAATCAAACCACCACCATCATTGAAAACATCAAAAACCTCATCTGGATTGAGCGAATAACTTTCGGCGAATTCCTGATACTCCAGCGAGAAATTCTGCGCGCCCCCGCTCACAGTGATCGTGCCCACGTTTCGGGCTCGACGAGTAGCCCCAATCTCTGGATCCGCACCGTCGAAGAAAAAACAAGGTGTACCGTCATTGTATTCACCCGCGGTAACTCGTTGTGAATCAGGCCAGATGTCATCTTCATTAACGGGGACAGGAAATC
>JBMYRY010000663.1:0-1677 GCA_049602795.1 Bradymonadia bacterium | reverse complement strand
AAAGGCATTTTGGTGGTTGGTCTTGACCGCCCGAATCTTGCGCCTGCAATTGGGGCATCAGCTTCTATCGATGTTGAGAGTGATTCACCCTTTGTTTTGAGCATGTCTGGCGCAATGGCGGGTGCCTCGATTGGACCCCAGAACCTTGGTTTCGTTTCCTTTCCGAATGTGACGCCTGGTCCGGTCACGCCCATCGTGTCTTTCCCCGATGGTGAATGTTTAGTATTTCCGGCTGAAGAAGGTGTAGGTGAAGTCACCGTTACTGGCGGTGAAGTAAGTGTCATCGCCTACACGTGTCGCTAACTGGGTACTTTCAACCTCACTGAGCCGCGTTTGAGGATTGTGGTGGGGTCTCTTGACCGGTTTTGAGGGTCTAAATCCACCTCCAATTCGCTTTTTTGCCATGGCACGACCTATGCATACAGGGATGCCAACGTTTGGAGGAGTATCATCATGAGAAAGCTTAACCTACTCACAGCAGGACTTCTGGCTCTAGCCACCTTTGGTTGTCATCAACTCGATATGGGCGAGAGCAGCCTAGATGAGAAACAGGCGTCTGCCATTGCAGATTTCTACGATTTCTCATGGAAGGGGCAGATGTATCGCCAAAGCTGTTATTACGCGGAAGGAGCCATTGATGACCAGGTCCTCTATACCGTTGGGCAGTTGAATGGCGACAACTCGGTTGGTCGCCTTGACCAACTCAAGGTTTCAAATGTTGAGACGGAAGCGACGGATAGCGGCTGCTTTATTACGTATGATGCGACTCTCCCTGTCGCCTGGGGGAACAGCTTTAACGTGCCAGAGACGTACGAATTCATTCTACCGAGAGATATGAGCAAAACCGGCATTGAGAATTTTGTTGATGCCTATACAGCACGCTGCCTCGATTGGGGGGCTCATGACGTAACCCCCGGCGTTTTCTGGTATTATTATCGTCCTGAAAACGGGCGATGTGAGCTCAATGAAGAAGACATTGTTCGATTGCCGGTTTCGGTCACTCCGTCCGCGGATTCCACTGAAGGGATGTATCCGGAGTATCACAAAGTTTGGGAGGACGGCGTTCTCAACGTGGTTGCGATCTTTGGAAAAGCGAAAGAGGACGGTAGCCAGAGTGATGTGGGCGTTCGCGGCTACGGCGAATTCGTACGTCAGGTAAAGCAGGAGCTTCGAGACAGTGAATTGACTCTTAAGCCTGTGGATATGCCGGAACGACCCGGCTTGGATGAGCCTTTCGTGCAGGTTCGGGGTACACTTCGGGATGGTAAAGAGGTTGTAGTAAGCGCATTCCTGATCGAGAAGGTGACCAACGCACCATCAGAATTCTGGGTTGAGTATGAGCGTCTGACGGAAACTGCAGACTATATCGTTTATAATGGACATTCTGGACTTGGACAGAATGTTCGTGCCCTGGCTCGTCGAGGCACGTGGGTCGAAGGCCAGTACGCGATCTTGTTTCTTAATGGCTGTGACACCTATGCATACATCGATTCATCTGTTCTCGACGCGCATGCGGACGTCAATGAAGATGACGACACGGGGACTCGGTATTTGGATATCGTTGCCAATGCGATGCCCTCCTATTTTCGGTCCATGCCACAAGCGACCATGGCGATCATGAGAGGACTGCTGAGCTACGACGACCCGATGACCTACGAAGAAATCTTGAAGGAGATT
>JBMYRY010000662.1:0-1700 GCA_049602795.1 Bradymonadia bacterium | reverse complement strand
CCATTATATGCTGAGCTACTCGCCATACGACCAGGTGAAGCCACAGGCATATCCGCACATGATCGTCACGACAGGCTTGCACGACTCCCAAGTTCAATACTGGGAGCCAATGAAATGGGTGGCAAAACTGAGATCGATGAAAACGGACAAAAACACACTTATTTTTGATACTGAAATGGAGACCGGTCATAGCGGCGCTGCCGGACGCTACAAAAGATACGAAAAGACTGCATTCGTCTTCAGTTTCTTCATGTTCATGCTCGATACTAATCTCAATCGATGGACTCAATCGACCCCGTCAAAGCAAATTCAATAGCGCAAATCACTTCTTCGACGAGAGGAACACTCCTAATCTCGTACATTGTGGCATATACCCGGCAACAATCATTGAAAGCATTGGGTTTGACCCCCGCAACGTCTATGCCATTGATGAGAATGGTAGGTGAACCATAGCCTTCACAATGAGCCGGTAACTTCGTTTCGATTTGCCACTCGTTCACCGCCATGGAGCGATCCGGGAATTGAGTAGTTGCAGCATCAATGACCTCTCTGCATGCCGACACATTAGGGCATAGGCTGGACCAGATGAAATCAATGACGAGATCAGACGCCTTAGTTCGGTGTACCATTTGGTCTTCTCCACGCTCTCTTTGAAAGCTGCAATCTCATGTACCTTTCTGCACCATTTATCGTTGTTCGCTGAAGGGCAGTCCCATGAAAGCTCCCCAGGAATCCCTAAAACTTTGTCTGTCCCTATGGTATGATGTGCCCACGTCAAACGTCAAACGATCGGAGAACGATATCTCTTCCCTACCACAAGTAGACCAATCCGCCCGCAACCAACCACCTAAAATCACACTCGACAAATCGGTTTTTTGGCTCTCGCTGACAACCCTAATTACCGTCACAGGCCTGCTCCTTTCTAATCCCGAAAAGGGGTTGGCAACGATCAAGAAGATTCATCACTTCATGACACACGACCTAGGTTCGTTATTCCTTGGCTTCGTGTTCGTGGGCATCATTTGGCTTGCCTGGCTTGCCTCTTCTCGCTACGGAGATGTTGTTTTTGGCGACCCTGATGACAAACCCGCTTACTCCAATATCTCTTGGTTTGGCATGCTCTTCTGCGCCGGCATTGGAAGCAATTTACTTTATTTTGGGGCAACGGAGTGGATGGGCTATGCAATCACCCCACCACCACTCGCCAACGGTTCTAGCCCAGCGCTCAGCCTCGATTGGGCTTCGGCATACAGCTTTTTTCACTGGGGCATCGCTGCTTGGTCAACGTACGCAATTGCAACATTACCCATCGCATATCTGCTGCACGTGAAGAAGAGTCGTACGCTACGAGTGAGTACCGCCTGCGCCGGGATCATCGGTAAACACGTCGATGGTCCTTGGGGAAAACTCATCGATATTCTCTTCATTTTTGGACTTGTCGGTGGAGTGGGCACATCGCTTGGTGTCGGCGTCCCGATGCTATCGGCTATCGCGAGTGATCTATTCGGCTTCGAACGAGGTCTAGCACTAGACGCCTGGATCGTCGTTGGACTCACCGTGGTCTTTAGTTACAGCGTAAGCGCTGGCCTAGACAAGGGTATCAAATTATTGAGCGACATCAACGTGGGGCTTGCAATCGTATTATTAGGATTTTTTCTCTTCACGGGTCCGACAGCATTCATTCTCAATCAGGCATTTGA
>JBMYRY010000661.1:0-1708 GCA_049602795.1 Bradymonadia bacterium | reverse complement strand
ATACTGATCTCGAGGGTGCATGATGGAGCGCATGGGCGACTTCGTGGAGAATCGTGGCAATCGTCTTCGACTGAGGGCGGCTGGGCGAACCAGAGAACTTGAGGTGTCTACCTGCGAAAGCGGCGGAGTACATGCGAATCCGAGCGACACACCCTTTTTGTTCGTACAGACCACCTTTGGCCCATTTTTGTACACGCTTATTTTGCTCCCTTCGTAGTGGGATTCGTTGAAGGACAGCCAACTCATCCGGAGATAATACAGCGATAGCTTCTCGAACATGTGACTGCTCAATGGCTGTCCATTTTTGGCTACCGTTGACAAATTTGAGGTTAAGCGTCGGCATTCGACGAGCGGAAAAAGTTGTGGGTTGCCCGGATTCGATTTCCAGTTGACCATCGGGGCGCCAGATGACTTGAACGGGGGTTGGATTTTTGCCCTTAATACGAACCATGATATCCATTTCAGCGCCAGGTTTTGCGGATAGGAGTGCTATTCTCAGACCACCTAGCATTGCTAATGAGAGCGTTTTGAGGGTCTTGTGAGATGGGGAGAGGACCTCAGTTCTTCCATTTCGCTTTACGCGCAGTTTGTGAGACCCCAATCGGCTCACGATGTCCCTGATGATTGCTTGCTTTTGATTCGGTAAAATGGGGGCGTGTCGTACAACAGTGGCGTCGTAATGGTTGCCGCTGAGTTCAATGTTCTGAGAGTTCGCGGCGCATGCACACAAGCAAGACAATAGAGTAAGCAGTGTAAGCAGATGACTCTTAAGTTGAAACATAAAGACCTCCAATAAAGTAAATCTCTAAACAGTTCGTAGGTCACTGTTCTTGTTAATCATCTTTAGCATACGTTGATGCAATTGACTTTCTTCAGATGAAATCTTCGGTACTAAGCGAAACCACCATCAAGTGTAGGCTGTTTTTCGGGTTGCACACGTATGTGTCTTGATCGATTGAGAACCCCACGACTATGATTGAAGGGGTATGGATTTGGAAATGGTTTAATGAGCAGGCGCAGAGGTCAATTGAAGTGTACAGGTGTAATCCTTTGTTGGGTCTGGATGGTGTCGTTTTTCTACGCCTGTGATGACTCGTCAACGAATGCAGAGGCAGGATTACCGCTCCCCGGCGATTTTGGGCAGCCAGTCGATCAGCAGTGGAATCATGACGGTGGGACTCGAATCGACTCTGGTGGACTTGCTATTGACGTATCTGTCTCTGATTCAAGTATGAACACGTGGGATTTGACCATACCGAACGACGTCAGCTTGCAAGACCAAGACATGGTTCGACGTGACCAATTTAGTCCTGAGGAACCAACCTTGGGCTCGACATTTTTTGCCGGCACACATAATAGCTACTCCGGTGGCGCTCGGGGGAGCGTGACCGCGCAATTGAATCTAGGGATCAGGTGTCTTGAATTTGATTTTCATGACAACGACTTTGAGCGGCTGCAGGCGTATCGGTTGGGGCATTCGTCGCATGAGTCTGAAGTGGAGTTGGGGGAGGGGAACCCCGAGACGACATATCTACGTGCATGGTTAGAGTTGGTCTCTGATTGGTCTCTTGCCAATAGAGGTCACGGACCTATCATTTTGCTCCTCGATGCCAAAGATAACCTTCGCGATAATTATGGTCCGGAACTCGGAAATTTGGGCTATTTGAACCAACTTCTGGTTGAAATCTATGGAGACAGATTGCTACGG
>JBMYRY010000660.1:0-1710 GCA_049602795.1 Bradymonadia bacterium | reverse complement strand
GTGTAAGTCCCAAAAGGTTGAAGGCAAGCCTGCTTCTGACCATCACTTGGTTTGGATGGACCTTGATGTGGCACCGTGAGTTGCGCGTGAGTTCTCTGATGATGTCTCAGTTTTCCTGGGTTCAAACCGTACACTGTGATAGTCGATGACGACGAGCGTCTAAAGGCGACATCGGAGATGAGCTAACGCAGACTGAAAGTCGTGCGAGGAGGGAGTGTTAATTGAACAAAGAACAGGAAAATCAGCACTCAGGAGAGTTTAAACACGAGGTATGCGTTGTCGGCACGGGGCGAGTCGGTTTGCCGTTGGCACTCTCAATGATTGATGTTGGACTGTCTGTTGTAGGTCTTGATACTGACGAGTCGTTAAGAGCCAAAATTAACGCAGGGTCAATGCCCTTCAAGGAACCATACTACGATGACCTCATTGCGAGCAGACGGTTTCAAGTCGAGAGTGATCCCGCAATTATTTCTCGTTGTAGGGACATCGTCATCACAGTCGGGACGCCATTGCACACCCACATCGAAACAGACCTCGACCAGATACGATCAGTTTTAAAGAGTATCGCGCCTTGGCTCCGCCCTCAGCAATGCATATGTTTACGCAGTACTGTTGCACCGGGTACTACGCTTTTTGTAAAGAAATGGCTCGAACGGCATACGAACTTTTCAATCGGCGAAAACCTGTTTTTGACATTTTGTCCGGAAAGGATCGCTGAAGGTAAAGCGTATGAGGAACTGAGAACACTAGCCCAGATTATCGGTTCAGAAGATGACGAAAGCCGACAGCGGGCTACACAACTCTTTAGTCAGCTGGCTCCAGAATTGTTTCAAACAAACTATGTGAGTGCTGAACTGGTTAAGTTGTTTAACAACATTTCTCGTTACGTTCATTTTGCCATGGCGAATCAGTTTGCTTTGATTGTTGATACTTTCGATGCCAACATTTATGAAATTCGACGAATGGCAAATCACAATTACCCACGAAGCCATTTGGCCATGCCGGGCTTCACTGCAGGTACGTGTCTCAGAAAAGACTTTGGGATGATCAATGAGTGGAGTCCCTATCCAGATATGTTGTTGTCTGCCTGGAAAATGAACGAGTTCATCCCAGCCTTCTTGGTTACTCACTTAAAGAAACGCTTTGAAATTCATGATCGGGTTGTTGCTGTTCTAGGATATACGTTTAAAAAGGATACGGACGATACTCGTGACAGTCTTGCCCCAAAACTGATCCGGTATATTGAGCGAGAACTCCCCAAAGAATTACGGGTGAGTGAATATCACTTGCCGAGTCCCATTTTTGAAGATGACGGGCGGGCATTCAAAAACTTTTCAGCCGTCGAAGCATTCCGCGACGTCGACTGTGTTTTCGTTGCGACGAATCACTCCGCTTATAGGGGCGACCTTGAGCAGCTAGCACAACTTCAGCCGGATGCCTGGATTGTGGATATCTGGAATGTTGCCGGTGTAGACCGGATTTTCTACCAAGCAAAACTCATCAATTCGGAGCAAGACGAATGCATTTAATCACTGGTGGTAGTGGATTTATTGGCGCAGCACTTGTGCGTAGTCTGGTGGCTCAAGGAGAGCGCGTTCGACTATTGGATGATAATTCACGGGGCAAGCCAAGACGGCTCGCTGGCATAGAAAACTCGGTCAATTTTGTCGAAGGAGACGTGAGAGATCTCGAGACGATGAAACGAGCAGC
>JBMYRY010000659.1:0-1723 GCA_049602795.1 Bradymonadia bacterium | reverse complement strand
GCGTGTCATAGACTTCGGACCGGAAAGTGCGACGCGATGTGACTACCCTGATTTTGCCGTAACGGTTGCTCGGCATGTACAGGCCCATGGTGATAATCGGGGCATTTTGGTTTGTGGTAGCGGGATTGGTATGTCAATGGCAGTGAATCGATTTACAGGTGTGCGCGGTGCGCTCGTTCACAATGGTCTAGCTGCTCGGCTTTCTCGGCAGCATAACGATGCCAATGTCTTGTGTCTCGGCGCTCGTCTTGTGGGGATCGAAGTTGCTAAGGATGCGATTACTGGGTTCTTAAACACCGAATTCGAAGGCGGACGCCATCAAGGCAGAGTCGCCAAGATTGATGAGGTCGCTGTAAACTTATGATCTGTGCTTTTTGTCAGTCAGAAGACACCCGTGTTGTCGATTCCCGAACGGTTCGTGACCAGCAGGCGATTAGGCGGCGCAGGGTTTGCAATTCGTGTTCAAAGAGATTTACCACCTACGAACGGGTTGAACGGGTCTTACCGATTGTGGTGAAGCGTAGTGGCGTCCGCGAGCCGTTCAACCGACAAAAGATTCGGGCGGGACTGACTGTAGCATGTCGAAAACGTCCTGTGTCACCAGATGTGATTGAGTCATTGATTCTAGAAGTGGAACGACACTTTGCTGAGGCCGCTGAACGAGAGGTTGAGGCTGCGGAGATTGGTCAACATGTTTTACGAATCTTGCGTTCCGTGGATGAGGTTGCCTACGTACGATTTGCTTCTGTCTACAACGAGTTCAGTGATGTGAATCAGTTTTTGGAGGCATTAGTCGCCCTACAAGTTGATGGGCGCGAGAATGGGCGAGGCTGACCGATGAGCGTGGTTCGTGTTGATCCAGACTTCAAGCCGGAGTTTCTGGCGCAGGCGTTGTCCTTAGCGGTAACGTCGACGGTCAGGACAAGCCCTAACCCGAGAGTTGGCTGCGTGATTGTAGCCGATGGGACTGTCGTTGGGCGTGGCGTCACACGAGTCCCAGGACAGGCACATGCGGAAGTTGTCGCGTTGAGCGAGGCTGGTGAATTGGCGAAAGGGGCGCATATGTATGTCACCTTGGAGCCTTGTTGTCATGTCGGGCGAACACCGCCGTGTACAGAAGCGATTCGCGCCTCAGGTATTGCTAAAGTCTTCATTGGCTCCATCGACCCAAATCCATTGGTGTGTGGTGCCGGCATCGATTTTCTCGTCGCTAATGGCATTTCAGCATTCCTGATTGATGATGCAGCATGCACCGAGCATCTGGCACCGTTTAGACGTTTTATTCAGCACAAACGCCCTTGGGTTCATTTGAAGGTCGCCTCGACGCTTGACGGGCAGTTGGCAACCAGTACAGGGTCTTCGAAATGGATCACTGGTCAAGCCGCTCGGGCGCAAGCCCATCGAATTCGAGCGCAGTCTGATGGCGTGATTGTTGGCATTGGCACTGTCCTAGCCGATGACCCTCGTCTCGATGTTCGGGAGGTAGCGGGCACATCTCCGATTGCGATTGTTCTGGACACGCACCTTCGAATGCCACTTGACCGCCGCTGTTTGTGTCCAGGAACACTCATCTTTCATGGTCCGAGTGTGGATGCGCAAAAGCGCGAGGCTTTGACAACCAAGTTTGGTGTCAGCCTGATCGAGGTCAGTTGCAGTGAAACCGGAAGATTGGATCTTGCATCGGTGTTGCGGAAACTGCACGAGAGGCAGATGGTGAATGTGA
>JBMYRY010000658.1:0-1742 GCA_049602795.1 Bradymonadia bacterium | reverse complement strand
TAATTCCTCTCCAGGGACGCCAAGAGTTTCGTATTGTCCACTTCGCCCTATGGCAATCACGACAAATCGTGCAGAGAGCGGTGCAGGTGTGTCGTCCTCGACGGGCACGAGATGAACAGCAAAGCCTTCAGATGTTCGTTCAATCTGCTCTGCGGTCCCGCTGAGGAAGGCGTCTTTGATTGGGGCGGCTTGTGCCCTGAGCGAATCTAGTAAGGTTTCCCGCGTGTGCCCTTCGATCCGAAGTCCCCCCGTAGGCACCATATTACGAGGATAGGTGAGAATGGGTTTCGCGAGAGGGAAGTTCTCTATTGTTGAGAGGGGGCGATCGCTTTCAAGCACGATGAAGCTTAGGTTTTTTCGCTTTGCTTCTATCGCTGCTGAGATGCCAGACACACCGCCACCGATGATCACGAGGTCATACTGTTTTGAGCCTGACGAACGAGGTCGCGTTGAGATATGATCAACCACGCGAGCAGCGGAGTCAGCGGCAAACTTCAGTAAAGGAATCCCTGTGAGGTCTCCAACCACGAAGAGGCCCGGCTGTGACGTTTCGAAGTTGGCATCTAAAACCGGAAGTGATTCGATTTGACGTGCAGGCCACTTGCCGTGAAGCCAGTTAAAATACCGCCGAAGCATGGTGAGTGGTCTTTCGCTGCTGTTTGTTTGAGACTAACAATCACCTCTATATTTAACACGCAGCGTCCCTCAGTCAAAGCTTGTATACAGCTCGGCTGACGAGTTTAGGGAAGGAGAGAGCTGTCCTCCTACGCGCCCATGACGATTGATTAATTCCACTGATATCCCAGTGCTAGACTGATTGTTGGTGGGTGAACATAGCTGTCGAAGGTATCAACGAGGTAAGATTCACCGGCACGCTCAAGTCGGTTCAGAGCATCTTGTGTTTGAGGTCTTCGCCCCGTGTCATCTGCGCTGAGGAGTACCGTTGAATGAAATGTGTATGACCAGCCGAGAGCGGCTCGTAAGGTCACCTGTCGTAAGCGTTCGAGTTCAACGAGCGTCCATTCCCAACCGAATTCTAGGCTGAGCATATGGAGCGTCGCCGAAGCATCGATTTGAAGTTGTTCTTGCCGTGCGTCATTGGAACGGTTTTCACTCGCGGTGACTCCGGTGAGACCTTCGATGAGAGATGCAGCCGAAGCGCCGCCACCGAGCGTACTGAGACGGTAACCGGCATGGGCGAAAAAGCCGGACGATTTTGGGCTCCATCCTGTCGAGATGCTCCACACAAGAGAGTTCTGAATCGTGTCTTCGATCAGTGTTGCCGTTGCTTCAGTGTACGCATCGGGAAAGAGCATAACCGTTTGATTGGATAGCTCAACGTAGGCACGCGGCATAACGCCAATCGAAGTTGCGAGTCGCCAACGGTTATTGACCTCAATGAGACCTCCAATCCCAAACATAATCGGCGCATCGGTCAGAAGTTCTGCCCTCAACTTGGTTATCTTCTGAGTTGCTCCGTAACAGACATTCGGTTCGAATGCGTGTTGACAGATGATTGCGATAAGAATCATCAAATAAGGAGTCGGGCGTTTAGTCATATCAGTACTCAAGCAGTGTCCGTTGAATGCATTGTAAGCAGAGATTTTCTGATTACTAAAGTAAGCCGTAGATGCGTCCAACGAAAAACATATCGGAGTTCGAGGTCAGTGCCGCATGGCAGTTACACACTGAGTGAATAAGGGCACCGTAAAGAGACCGACTACGCCATGCTGTGCTTGGGT
>JBMYRY010000657.1:0-1743 GCA_049602795.1 Bradymonadia bacterium | reverse complement strand
TCTCTATCCGCCGCGATCCAGAGCGATTTGATGATACTTTCAACATCTTCACCTACGTAGCCCGCTTCAGTCAGACAGGTACCGTCTGCAACGACAAAGGGAACATCAAGCAGTTTCGCGAGCGCTTGAGCCACAGCCGTTTTGCCGCATCCAGTCGGACCAGCCATGAGAATGTTGCCCTTAAACAGGCTCACGTCATCGTCATCGGGTTCAGCGTCAATGCGTTTGTAGTGATTGTAGACAGCAACCGAGATGGCTTTTTTCGCCGCGTCTTGTCCGATAATATGCTCGTCAAGATAGGCCTTTAACTCTTTTGGCTTCAGTCGCCGCGTTGGGGCATTTGTCTCTTCAACGCCGCCATCCTGAGCTAGGATTTCATTACACAGCGAAACACATTCATCGCAGATGTGAACCTGAGGTCCTGTGATTAGCTTACGAACTTCGATCGCCTCCTTCCCACAGAAGGAACAGCGTAAATGAAATGTGCGGTTGGTCATTGTTCCACCAGACTCCAAGTACCTCGTCCAAAGTTAGCATTGCTCACAGAGCACTGTCAACTTAGGTCGCTTCCAAAACGACATCTCCATCAGGTCTTGTGACCTGCATTGCGTCTGGCTGATCGAGTAAAGTCGACCAGTAGAGCGCCTCCACTAATTCAAGTCCCTCAAAAATCGACTGGTTTGCCCCAAACAGACTCGCCATCTGTGGTTCATCTCGTGTCGGCGAACCGACGCCAATCCGATGACAACTCGGACAGAGATAACCAAAGGAACTCACCCAGCCACATGCATCGCACCGATAGCCCCGCGGGCTTCCAGCATTACGACTAATTTCGGAGACGAGCCACCCTGTCGCCGGCTCTTCTTGTTGATCTAACTGACCGCAAATCTCCAATTTTAGTCCCCACCAATCAGAGCGCACTCGGGTTTCTCTAATGAGATGCACGCGTTGTTTTTCCGATTCACAGCGCCTGACTTTTTTTCGAAAATCAATAAAGGCAGCCGCTTCCTCCAAACAACGAACGCCCATATCCAGTGCTGAATTTACGTCGTCTATCAATGCCTCGTCCGGCAATCGACTTTCCATAACTTCGGCGAATGACGCAATGACTGACGCCATAGAACGGTCTGGAGTCCGAGGCTCTTGAAGAGTCGCTAGCTCTTTGCTCAACCATCTCAGCCAATTGCGCTCACGTTGACTCCCCTGATTCCTTAGTCTCGCATCGTAGAACGAGAGCGCACGCTCCCACTGACAACTCTCAACGAGCGCCGCGAATACCAAACGAGTTGAGCCATGCGCCCGAAGTACGGCTTCCAAAACCGGCTCCAAACGGGACCATTCCTTAAGATGTATGATTAAACGTAGATGCAATGTTGTAAGTAGCCGACTGTGTACAGCGGATGGCAGCTGCTCAATCGAGCTTAGCGCCATTTTCCAACGGCGACGTTCGCAAAGCTCAAGAATTTGAAGGACGTCACGAGACCGCTTTACCCCAGTAAAGACGGACATGCTGACAATGAATCCTCGAAGTGTGCTTTCAGACCACCCGCCGCGCTCCAGTTCATTTTCGAATCGTTCCCAGAAGTGCTTCGCGAGTCTCCTGCGCTCCAAAAGCACACCAATGCATCCACAGACGACAGAAGCGATTCCAAAAAAAAAGTAGGAAGAAATTAACATCGCTCAACATTTCTATACATGTCGAGCGATACATTGAAGGTTGCGGAATGGGAGGGGGGTGTCCTA
>JBMYRY010000656.1:0-1760 GCA_049602795.1 Bradymonadia bacterium | reverse complement strand
TCTGATTACAGCTTGATGTAGCTGAAGGAGATTATCCTTCGGCTTCTCGGAGCCCAAATGATAGGCAATTGCATTTCCGGTTCCGAGTCGCAAGACACCAAACTTCGGGCTATGAGCGTGCTGTTTTTGTTCAATCCGTCGAAGCGCCTTATCGATGGTGTGCAGCACCGTACCGTCTCCGCCGCCCGTAATGATCAAGTCATATGCTTCGTCCACTACGCTCTGAACAACAAAGTCCGCGTGCACCATCGAAGTGGTCATGAATACATCACAATTTGGTCCCGCGATGGCCTTTAATCGATCAGCATATCGTTGATTCACTCGTTTAGCGTTACCGTTCAAAATGATCGCGATCTTGGCGTCCGACTTCATCGAAGGTTGGTCTTGAGATTTTAGGATCGTTTTCAGTTGGCTTGGATTAAGTCGCTCAAAGGCCATGTAACGGCTGCCCCCGAAATAGTGCATCAGCTTGTGGGTATACACAACTTCTGACCAAATGGGTAATCGTAATTGACAACAGTAGCTCGCAGCCATAACAACAGTCTCTTCAGAGCATCCATCTGTAGAGACTGGTCCGGCAAAGAGGGAATTTACTTTGAAGTGTTTGATACCCGTTGCAGACGTGATAAGTTCCGCCAACTTTGGACTCGGTTTGACCCATGATTGGGAAATCAAAGACCGGAAAGGACGAGTGTTGCATGGTTGAGGCGCAGCTTCCGACAAATGATGGGTTTAGGTGTGGCTTTGTTTCGCTCGTTGGGAAGCCTAACGTGGGCAAGTCTACGCTGATGAACCGTCTTTTAGAGCACAAGATTGCAATTACTTCGCCGCGTCCTCAGACCACCAGGAATCGTGTTTGTGGGGTGTTGACACGACAAGATTACCAATTGGTCTTCATTGATACACCGGGCATCCATGAGGCGAAAAGAGCACTCAATCGGTATATGGTTGAGGTTGCCAGAGAGGCGGTCTTCGATACGGATGTGGTCGCGCTGCTCGTGGACGTCGCCAATCCGGCTGAAAATTTGCCAGGCAAATGCGATGTGCTAGACGGGCTCCTAGATACCTTAAAATCCCTGACTCGACCAGTAGTCTTGGTGCTTAACAAAATCGACCTGATTGACAAGCATGCTCTATTGCCGATGATTGAGCAGTGGTCAGCGGTACTGGGCTTTGCTGAAATCGTGCCCCTGTGTGCACGGGGCGGAGATGGTGTGGCGGGCTTTGAGCAGACCTTGAGCCGACAGTTGCCTGAAGGACCTCAATTGTACCCGGAAGATATGCTCACTGATGTGCCAGAGCGCTTTATTGCAGCGGAATTGGTGAGAGAGGCAGCGTTCCGACTGCTGAATCAAGAGCTCCCGTACGCAATTGGCGTCCGGATAGATGAGTGGTCAGATCGAGCGAGTATGGGTCGCGTTGATATTCGCGCCTCGGTAGTTGTGGAGCGTGACTCCCAGAAGGGGATTGTCATTGGTCGTGGTGGACAAATGCTTAAGCGTATCGGCACACGCGCGCGTACTGAAATTGGGCGGTTACTTAACTGCGACGTGAATCTAAGGTTGTTTGTGAAGGTGGAGTCGGGTTGGACGCGGACGGTTTCGCAGATCCGAGAAATGGGGTACAAGAAATGATGCCATTGGTTGCGATAGTAGGTCGTCCAAATGTGGGGAAGTCCACTTTGTTCAATCGGATTATCGGTGAGAAAAAGGCGATCGTCCTTGATACACCGGGGGTTACGAGAGATCGGAACTACGGCG
>JBMYRY010000655.1:0-1790 GCA_049602795.1 Bradymonadia bacterium | reverse complement strand
AAGTAATGTTCATTTGAGTGCGGATGATGCTCTCGAGGAGAAGTCAGAGGAAGAGAAGATTGAAAGTCTACTACCATTAGACCTACTGGAGTTGGAGGTTGGTTTTGGTTTGATTCCACTGGTGGACCGCGAACAGAATGGTGAGTTATTGGACCGAATCCAAAGTATTCGAAAGCAGTTCGCAAGCCAGATGGGCATTATTGTACCACCCATTCATATTCGAGATAACCTTCAGTTGTCGCCTGGGACCTATAGCTTGCTCATTAAGGGGGTTGAGGTCAGTCAAGGCGAGTTGGTGCCTGACCGCTTCTTGGCAATGAATCCTGGTGAAGTCATCGGGACCGTACCTGGAATTGAAACGACGGAGCCAGCTTTCGGATTACCGGCGTTATGGATCACCGAGGAGTACAAGGAACAAGCGGATCAATTGGGCTACACCGTGGTTGATTGCGCGACAGTGGTGGCGACGCACCTGTCAGAAATCCTAAAGGATAATGCACATGAACTAGTTGGTCGCCAGGAAATGCAGGAATTAATCGACGTATTTGCCCAGCGTTCCCCTAAGATGATTGAAGATCTCATTCCAGAGAAACTGCAACTTGGCGATATTCTTAAGGTTGTCAAAAATCTGCTTCGCGAACAATTGAGTGTGAGAGACCTTCGGACCATTCTTGAAGCGCTCGCAGATCACGCACATTTGACCAAAAATACGGAGATTTTGACGGAATTCGTCCGTCAGCGACTTAGCCGGTACATCTCGAGCCGTTTACGAGCGCCGGATGGTCAAGTGCACTGTATTACGGTGACCGGAGATTTGGAGGAGCATTTCCGCACTCAGATTCAGCAGGTAGATGGAGATTTTCATCTGGGTGTTTCACCTCAGATTGCGGAGGGCTTGTTGAATCAACTTGAGCAGCGCATGAGTGAGATGTCCATGATGGGGTATACACCAGTACTTCTCGTGGCGCCGGAATTACGTCGTCCGGTGCGTAATTTGATTAGTCGATTCTTGCCCCAATTGATCGTGATTTCTCACAAAGAAATTGCACCGGGCATTTCAGTGAGTACCGACGGTGACGTTGGCCATGATCTCACGCGCATGGTTCAGCCAACTCAACCGCAGGCGTTTGGTGATGTGGCTGGGCTTGAACCGAGTATTGCCTGATCTTTGGCACAGGACTCGCATTATAAGACGTACAGCTTGCCCATTCGCCTTTTGATTGGTGGTTGGGCAGTCTTGGACTGTCAAAATAAAAACGATTTTGTCAGCGATCTGACGCTGGCAGGTAGGAGATTTGAATGACTCGCGATAACAAAGGAAATAACGATACAAGCGTTTTTCGTGGACGTTCAATGCAAGAGGCGATTGGTCAACTCAAATTAGAATTGGGACCAGATGCTGTAATTGTGGGCACGACGCGGGGCAGCGATAGGCAAGGTCGATACGTAGAAATTACGGCGACTCGGCCGGAACAGCCATCTGCTCCTACATCACGCTCTAGCAATCCATTGGTCTCTGCTGCATACGCCAATACGGCGAAAACGACTTCACCGCTTGCCGGTGTTGGTGCGGCATTTGATGGCGATGGCCCTTTTGCTGGTCGCGCCAAATGGTTAGCAGAGCAGGTCGCTGCGCGTACTGGAATCAATCAGACTCCAACTGCAAGTCAGCCGGTCGATGAATTGATGGCGTTGCGGGATGGACCAATACCTAGAACGTCTACACCCGAACCATCGCGTCCCGCTCGATATGTGGACGTAGATCCGGTTTCCTCTGAGCCTGTTGATAC
>JBMYRY010000654.1:0-1802 GCA_049602795.1 Bradymonadia bacterium | reverse complement strand
TAATCATGCCTAAGCCAATCGCTTCAGCCTTGAGAGCGATACTGGGACCGCTGGTCGTAGTAATTGCGAGTGCTCCAGCAAAGGCTGCGCCAATGGTTGCGCATGCCGCGGCAATTTCGTCCTCAGCTTGAAAGGTCTTAACCCCAAGGTGCTTCTGCTTCGAAAGGTAGTGCAGAATATCAGATGCGGGCGTAATGGGATAAGAACCCAAGAAAAGATCCAAGCCAGAGAGCTCCGCCGCGGCCAAAAAGCCAAGGGCCGTCGCCTCATTACCCGATACACCGCGGTAGCGACCTGCAGGTAACTGCGCCTTCTTGACCACAAAATTCTGAGTAAAGACTTCGGCGGTCTCACCGTAATAGTAACCGGCTTTAAGCGCCATTTCATTGGCCTTTGCAACGGTTTCATCCCGAGGTCCAAACTTCTGCTCAATCCATTCCACCGAGTGTTCGATGCTACGATTAAACATCCAGTACACCAAGCCCAGAGCAAAGAAGTTCTTACAGCGGACAGCCGAACGCTGATTCAAGCCACAATCCGCGATGGCATTGAGCGTCAACGTCGTGATGTCAACCTCGTACAGTCGGTACTTATCCAAACTCCCATCTTCGAGAGGATTCTGTTCATAACCAGCCTTGTCTAAATCACGAGTCTTGAAGGCGCTCGTATTGACCACGACAATGCCATCCGGTCTCAAGTCGCCTAAATTAGCCTTCAACGCGGCCGGATTCATGGCAATCAATACGTCTGGCTCATCGCCGTGCGTATGAATATCCTTACTCGAAAAGTTCAGTTGGTACCCAGATACACCTGCCAATGTGCCTGCGGGTGCTCGAATCTCTGCAGGAAAGTCGGGAAATGTCGCAATATCATTTCCAACGAGGGTCGCCGTTTCCGTGAACTGGGTCCCCGTCAACTGCATGCCATCGCCAGAGTCGCCTGCAAAACGGATTGCAACTGTTTCTAATTCTTCGGTGACGGTTTGTTTCGTCATGAAAAATGTCCTTAATCTTCTACTGTTTGCCCGTATCTAGCCGGACACGTTATTAGCCCTCGGGAAGTCAATGAACTCACACGATACGTGACCATTTGATTCAACGAGGATCGATTCGTCACACGAATTCTCTCCCAGTGCACTTCCCATCTTTAGATATATACCACTCTCCACAGCACGGGTGGTGATTAATCGACCAAACTGAAGTCGGATTATGAAAGAAAATTACTGGACGAAATAAGTGATGGTGAATCGAGGAATTTGGAAGAAGACGACAGCTGGCTAATTGAACGACGCCATGATGCGGTTACCCTGCACCTGAGGTGAACTTCAACTCGCTTTCTCAAGGAGCTGAATAAAGTTCGGATGCGTCCAAACATTCTGGAGGTCTTTGTCTTTAGACATGGTGCGTATGCAGACTCCATTCTTGACGCCCGTTTCGATGAATTTAATGGCGCGTTCCACTTGACCGGTCCGTGCGGCAACACAGGCAAGATTATAGGGCGCATCATCATATGCGAGGGGCAGCATAAACGGCTCAATGGCATCAAGCAGTTCTATTGCTTGCTCAATATGACGCTCAACCTGGCTGTCCAAAAAGCTGTCAAGTGCATTATTCAATAAGGCTTCAAACCCACACTGATTACACTTATTGCGAAGGGTTATGAGCTCACCATCATCCTTCATTTTCATCAACTCATCCACCACTTCTTGATGGCGCCCCTGAGTGCGCAGCCAACCCAAATAGGATGCAGATCCAGCACTCAAAAAGCGATTATCGGTAATCAAACGCTGCTCGACCAATTGT
>JBMYRY010000653.1:0-1822 GCA_049602795.1 Bradymonadia bacterium | reverse complement strand
TAATCGAGAGGCTGGACGTCAAGTCCTGCAATATGCTCCACCGCCAAAATCCCTTCCGCGCTCGCCGCATGAGCAAGCTGTGGAGAGTTTGCAACGATGTCGCCAATCGCATACACACCGGGCTCAGCCGTCTGCATGTATTCATTGGTAACGACAAACCCACGGTCGGTTTGGATTGAAGTCTTGTCCAACCCGATTTTTTCAGTCAAGGGTTTACGCCCAATCGCAACTAGGCAATGGGAGACGGTCAAGCGCGTTGGCTTTTTACCTTCCGCCTCGATGACTGCTCGTACTTTATCTCCTTCGCGTACTAGCTCAGTGCAGCGAGTACCTGTATGTACATCTACACCTCGACGCTTAAAGATCTTAGCAAACTCTGTAGAGACCTCGTGGTCTTCAAGGGGCACTAATCTGTCCATCAATTCAACGATCGTTACTTTGCAATCGAATGAACGGAAGACACTCGCAAATTCCACACCAACCGCGCCAGCACCGAGAACCAACAAATGCTCAGGCATCGTCTTCAGTTCAAGCATACCGTTGCTTGAAAGAATGCGTTCTTCATCGGTTTCAAAACCAGGGATGCTGCGAGGATCAGAACCTGTGGCGAGAATAATGTTTCTCGCGGTCACTTCGGTGACCTTACCAGCCTCTTCTACCGCAATGCGCTGATTGCCCAACAATCGACCGAAGCCCTTGATGGTATCAACCTTGTTCTTCTTGAGAAGAAAGGCCACACCGCCGGCGTTTTGACGAACCACCTTATCTTTTCGCTTCTGCACATTTGCAAGATCGATCTTGACCGCGCCAAGTTCGACGCCAAAATCGCTCGCGTGTCTGGCATGGTCAGCGATGGAGGCTGAATGAAGCATGCTCTTCGTAGGAATACACCCTCGCAACAAGCAGGTTCCGCCAAAATCCTTATCTTTCTCAATGACCGCCGTTTTCAAACCAAGTTGAGCCGCTCGAATCGCCGCGACATACCCACCAGGGCCCGTACCGATCACCACCACATCATACTGCGTTGACATCACATCTCCTCTGACTGTACGAATAAAGGGCTATACTCAGATACCCAAGCATGTTTGGCTGTTTCGTACACCGGATCGGTTCGCAGCGCAAGCTCAGGAACCATAAGAAGTAAACGGACAGCAAAACATGGCGCATGAAAGGCAGCAGTGGCTATGCAGCTAACCACAGCAATGATTCTCACAATCGACACGGAAACAACGGGTACAAGTACTCGCGAAGATAGAATCGTCGAACTCGGTGGCGTCTATCTCCAGGCTGGTCAGGAACGAGGTCCGCGACTTCGAGCACTGGTCGATCCCGAACGATATATCCCCGCCGGTGCCACAGGTGTTCACGGCATCCGAGATCAAGATGTTGAAGGGGCACCAAAGTGGGCCGAAGTTGCCGCTCGATTCAAGGTTCATTTGGATCAAAATCCTGTTGTTTGCGGATACAACATTCTCTTTTTCGATGCCCCGCTCATCGATGCGGAAAACGAGCGATGTCAGGTTGAATGGAGAATGCCACGCTGCCTCGATCCGTTCCTCTGGGTCTACTGGTTCGATCGCGGTGCTCCGTCTAAGAAACTAGGTCCAACCTGCGAACGCTACGGTGTCACACTCTCAGAAGAGGAGGCGCACACTGCGGACGCGGATGCATTCGCGACCGGCTTATTGGCTACCGCACTCATAACCGAAGGCGTCATTCCCAACGATGTCGAGGCTGCTTTTGCTGAACAAGCGGAGATTCAACGCATGATCGATGCGGAGAAAGAAATGTATGGGCGCGCCATCTTTCCAGACCGTGACGA
>JBMYRY010000652.1:0-1831 GCA_049602795.1 Bradymonadia bacterium | reverse complement strand
CATCGGACCGAATCAAATCATCCGTGTGAGCATCAATAAGGCCGCGATCACCAAAAGGAATTTGAGGACAGCTAATACTTCATTCAAGGTCGTCTTTGCCTCTTTGCCAAGCGCGAAAGCGGCGCCAAAACCCAGGAAGGGTAATAACGGTATAGGCACTTGAAGGCTCATTACGCTCATCACACCAAGCATGCAGCCGATGAGCACCCCCAATCGAAGCCGAACTTTGGACAATTCGAGTCGCGCAACGGCGCCAACCAAAATCATTGAAAATGCGATATCAGCCAGTCCAAACATCGGCATAAACAGCGCCCCTGGCGGGGTGTAAACCATAAGAGGATGTATCAAATTCGGATCGGCGCTGACCGATTCAACAACGGCGTTAGTAAAACTGTCGGTGACCAGAATTGAGCCAACGTCCATCGCAGATGCCACCGCAACGAGGGGCCAGATGAACGTTGCAGAGACAACGCGACGCCCAAACCAAAGACCGAAAGCACCAGCCCCCAATAGACGAAGCATCTGAGCAACCTCATGCCCTACCCCATCCCAAGAAAGCAGCACCGTGCCCCCTGCTAGGCTGAGCATCGATACCATTACTCTATTCGATGGGCGGTCAATCTTACCCACGCCTACCCGTAAAATCCCTATCTCCAAGATAAGGGCAAAGGAAAGCAGGAAATTTGCCAAGAAGTAAAGTGCTGTAGCAAAGAACGAATCAACACCTGGAGCAATGAACCAACTGATGATTCTCATGGTAACCCAGAGAATAATTACGATCCCCGTAGTCACCATCACATCTGCTCAAACTAGGCGGCTTGCTCTTGAATGAAAGCCTTTAATAATCGTCGCGCGGGCGTTGGTCCTTTTTCGAACTCAACCGCGTATTCTCCGCCATCTAGAAGTTTGCGCTCACGTCTGACAACAGTGCCATCAAGAAAACACAACCGCCAACCTTGTTCAGAGGGTAGAGGGATGTAAAGTCGAACCGAGCGCCCAGTTCGTATTCGGGTCTTAGTGCCGATCCGTGCACCATGCTCTGAAATGTCGAGCACCTTATCGGAATGACACTTACCTCCATACGTTACGTAAGCTTTGCCGGCATAGTCTACCCGATCCTCTCGCCTTCTATCGACCATAAGAAGCTCCTTTATTCACGACCTAATGTCTACTGTATTACATTATCCTACATGTAAGCAATGAACAAAAAAAATGCCGATATTTTTTGGACTAAGCTCGTTCCGACTGAGCAATCGCGCGCTGATTTCGCTGATGTTTTTTTAATGCTCGCTTGCGCTGAAGATGAGAGACATGGTCCGTCATCACCACACCGTTCAGGTGGTCTATCTCGTGCAGTATCGCACGAGCGCCAAGCCCTTCACCTTCGAGATGAAATGTATTTCCCTCAGCATCCAGGGCCTCGATCCGTACCTTTAAAGGTCGCTCCACCGGAATATAAACCCCCGGAAAGGAGAGACATCCCTCTGATGCGACTTCAGTCTCTTCGCTCTGCCAAACAACTTCCGGGTTGATGACCACGAGATCAGGTAGCCCCTTACCCGCGTCCCCTTTAAATGCTTGCTGAGACAACAACAAAAGCCTCATACCAACACCGACCTGGGTCGCTGCTAAACCCAAACCTTCCTCACTATGCATGGTGGTCTTCATGTTCTCCACCAGAGCTTCGAGGGCGTCATCAAAGTGTTCCACGGGCGCAGCACGCTCCCTCAGAAAAGGATTTGGAAACGGAAGAATCGGTAGAATCTGGCTCATTCTCGTGCTCCTACGATGCTCGATAGCATGGACTCAATTTCACATTTGCGGAGTGTAA
>JBMYRY010000651.1:0-1836 GCA_049602795.1 Bradymonadia bacterium | reverse complement strand
ATACGGAACATGTCGGGCGAACCATGCAAGTCGAAGGCTATACCATCGAAAAACCAACGAATCTTAACTTTTCGACCATGGTATTGAGTAGTCTTCCTTTTGGTGAGACCGATGTGTCAGGATCATCTGTTTGTCGAAATTATTGTCAGCCAGCGTGCGCGGACGCGTGTGTTGGGGCAGGCACAAGTGATGTCTGTGAGACACGTATTTGTCCGGTACTGTGCGATGCGTTTGACGCAGAGAATCCCGGTGGGGGAGACCCCTCCTCCTTTTTAGAAAGTAGATTACCCACTTGTTGGGTCGTGGGACTCAATCAAGAGTTGTTACGACGCGGTTATGATTTCGCTGCGTCGACGCGGCTCCGGGCTACTGGCCCAGTATTACGAGACTATAGTTCTCTCACTGTTACTGTTGAGAAGCTGGGACAGATCGAGATTTTGGAGTGATGAATATGTTGAGCCCGCGAGAGGTTCGTCTTTTGGTTGTTTTATGTGTGGTTGCATTTGGATTCTCTGCTCAAGCCGATGAGTCCACCCCGCAATCGGGCAAAACCACTGTTCAGATGGTAAACACCGATGCCGAAAGTGCCGAGTTACCATCGGTCGAAGAGCCGCCAAAACCCGAGGCGCCAGCTAAACCTGCCATTCAAACCACAGCAACCCCTGCTCCGACACCGAAGCCGGAAAAGAAGCGACTTAAAGTAAAGGCGCGTGGCTCTTCCGCTTTCCACGGCATGGACAATGCGGATCTTCGCTCTCTAGACGAGCGTTCTGACCGAGCAATTATTGACTCCGATGACCGACGATTTTTCGGACATTCCGATTTGTGGATGGATTTATCGTACGAGGTCGACGATGAACTGACCACGCACACGAGCTTCAAATATGATGTTATGTGGCGAGATGATCAGATTGGTCGCAGTGAAGGGTCTGGAGGCGATCTCAATATCTACTCGCTGTATCTGCATTACCGCCCAAAGACTGATGGCAAGTCCACTTGGGGGATGAAGTTAGGTCGTCAGCCCTTCTTGATCGGCGGTTTGCCTCGTGACTATATGCTTGAAGGTACCCTTGATGCGTTGGTCTTGAATTTCGATTCCAGTATTGGTGACCTTCGAGTCTTAGCATTTGACTTCTTTGGCGGTAGTGCGTTGCCAGAGTTGGGGTATCGTTTCTATACCGATGGACGCCAAGCGACCTACAACCTCAGAGGGGAAACAAATACCATTCGCTCCGGGGCTGTTTATGAACTTCTTGGTGACAAGCACTTGGATACACCGCTCACCCTGAAGGCCTACTATTTCTATGCAAGTATTGGCGGTGGTCCCATCGAAGCCTCGGGGGCTGACGTTACCTATGGCGGTGCTTTAGGCAATTATCGTGATGCGGACTATCAGCATATGATGGGCACTCGTTTCAATTATAAGCATGCGATCAAATCGAATCACTCTGTCGCTGTCTACGGTGAATATGCGCAATCTATGGGTATTGACCGGAAGCCGCTTACGGAGAGAGACGTTACGACCGACGGTATGGCTTACGGTGGCGGGATGGATTATCGAATCGGCAAGAGCTCTGACCACAGTCGCTTTCGGTTAAATGCTGAATACTACTTCTTCGAAGGCGCTGATTACGGTGCCGTGGACGCCCTGGAGTTTAACCGTGGGTTTGTCGGCTTTAAGGGACGTCGTATTGGCGGATCTACTCTTGACCGATTCTTGTCTTGGCGTCCATCAAGTCACGTTGATGCTTTTGGTGTGATTCATACACCCCAAGACCAGAGTCGAGCAGCGGGCACCGCCTTCGTTCACTTGAACATGGCGTACGGGAGAAATAA
>JBMYRY010000650.1:0-1838 GCA_049602795.1 Bradymonadia bacterium | reverse complement strand
CCGTTTCGGAAGCCATCTTAAGAGGCGAACTTGTCGAAGGTCAGGTGATGGAGATTGAGCTTGGCGATGAAGAACTCATGTACCGGATTACAGACATCCTTGATGGAACCACCCTAAAACCAGACCCTGTTGCGCCGACAGTTTAGTTAGAATCAGTCTTCACTGTTTACCGACAAATATTCACAGCCAGCAATCCAATCGGTCAAGCGAGCAAGTTGCTCAGAGTTCAATCGATACCACTCTGCCAGCTTAGGCTCCATGGCAGACAGCGCCGATAAATGTGCCATCACGGTTTGAAGATCACGCCTCGCAATCGGCCCCGTGAGAGCCGCTCGAGTACTCGACTCTGCTAGATTGTTGATGGCGCTTTGCATGAGTGTAATAAAGCCCTGTCTCATCGCAATTGGATCATCGCAGACTTGAGTTGAGATATGTTCTGCCACCGTCATTAAGGCGGCTGGAAAATTACCTACCATCACCATAGCAGCGTGATAGAGATTGTGCCCGTCTGCACGCACCGATACGACAGTCCCGCCCAATTGCGATAGGAGATCAACGGCGAGTTTTCGTGCGCTTTTCCCCCCGCTTACGCCCCAGTGGATGTTGGAAAGCGTCACATCAGGTGTTGCGATCGAACGAATCGGATGTATCACGCCGACTCGGTCAGCTGGGATCGATGTCATGGTTACTGGTCCCAATCCTCCAGCACAGTGAAAAACGAAGTGAGGCTGAACAAGCCGTTCATTGAGCTCGTCTGCCAAGGCGCCAATCACCGAGTCCGGCACCGTCAAGACGAAGATATCATCGGTCTGTAATTCATGCTGTCCCAACCATGTGGAGAGGCTCGCTTCTCCACGCGACCAGCCATATACTCGGTGCCCCACTTGAGATAAAGTCGCCGCTAAACTCGAGCCAACGCGACCCATCCCAAGAATGAAAAATCGCAGCTTCGCTCCATTGTTAACATCCAACAACTGGAAATGCTGACGTACCTTAGACCTAATCGGAAAGGGAATCTGACTAAGCACAGCATTGTCAGACCTGCCCAAGCCGGCGCGTATCGCCGTTGATGAGATCGCGGGTAGGCAAGTTTCCGGGCTACACCAACTCAACTGAGCATGTGCGCGCAAAACAGACTCGTAACCTGGTCTGCCAAATACGATCAAAGGCCATCGACGTACCAAATCATCGAACCGATACCAAGACTTAGATACAGCAAGATTATCGGCACCGATGACAAACACAAAGCGCTCATCAGGATAGGCGGACTCCAAATGCTCTAGCGTGCAAAAAGTCCTCGAATCTCCACCCAATTTACTTTCAATATCGCATATGGACACACGGTCGGACCAGCCTAGAGCATCAACGCACTGAACTAACCATTCGCAGCGCAGCTTAAACGCCGTCATCTGTTTTCCGAAAACATGGCGCGCGGTTGGCAATAACCAAACTTCGCGAATGTCCGTACGCATCAGCAGAGTCGCGATGGCATAAATATGTCCATTGTGTGGCGGATCAAAAGCACCACCATATACCGCAATCTTGGTTTGATCTTGCTCTGACATGGCCTAGGGACGCTCGTAAAGCAACGCAGACTGATTTTGCGCGTGAAAGACCCGACCCACCTCCATCCAACTGGAGTATAAGTGATCCAGTTGTTCCGCCTCAGCCCGCTTCTCAATTAACTCGCGAGCACTTGGTCCACCAAACAATAGGTCAATCGCCAATCTATCCTTCACAAATTCATAGGCGTCGGTTCTCCAGCCAAAGTGGTCACTATATAATCGAGATAAACTCCCGAGCATGTGTAATCCGGCTCGCAGCGGTTCAAAGCACCG
>JBMYRY010000649.1:0-1839 GCA_049602795.1 Bradymonadia bacterium | reverse complement strand
TGATGTTCCGTCAATCAGCTGTGACGGCACTAAAGCGGCGATGGGGACTGTCAAAAGTGACCAGCTCGGTCATCTGTACGGATTGAAGGCAGTTGGTTGGGAAGCGTTGACTGGTGCCGAAAGGAAGGGCGACTCGCTCCTCAAGCGCGACCTACTTCACCACCCGCCATCTCTTTTGACTGCGTTCAAGGTCGCAGGAGTTAATCATATGCCCCATGCGCTGGGTTTTGGTTTCCAGATACTCTCGATTGACGTCGTTGATACCCGCGATGGTCTCAACTCTTTCAACCACGTCAACACCTAGAGCACGCAATCCCGAAATCTTCTCTGGATTATTCGTCATCAAGCGGATTGATTGGATGCCTAGTCCTGCCAAAATCGCAGCTGCGGCAGTGTAGTCTCTACTATCATCTTCGAGCCCGAGTAGTCGGTTTGCGTCGACGGTATCGACCCCCTGCTCCTGTAAAGCATATGCTCTGATCTTGTTGCCCAGTCCGATTCCCCGGCCTTCTTGGCGCATATAAATGACGACGCCGCGCCCCTCAGTAGCGACGGTTTGGAGTGCCAAATCTAATTGCGCCTTGCAGTCACATTTCAACGACCCCAACACTTCGCTCGTTAGGCATTCAGAGTGCACTCTGACCGTTACCGCAGTCGCCCCATCGAGATCGCCCTGACTAATCGCTAGGTGTTCCCGATCTCCTTCTCGGAAAATCCGAACATCAAAGTCGCCAAACTCTGTGGGAAGTTTCGTTTTCGCATAGAAAACACCATCGGACGTTTCGGTTACCACGTTTCTAAATCCTCTCACGAGTGCCCACCCCCTGTTGTCAATTCTTCTCCGATTAAGAGTGAACCGAACCGAATTCGTTACAAAGGTTGAGACAAAAGCCATTGGGCGGTAATTTTAACCAATGTTAGCCTTAATGTACACCTTATTTACTGTAGTCAGTGTGCTATTTCTGACGACCGGCTGTCAGACGATCGACACTTACGTAGCACCTTTCGAGCCCTCAGCCGAAGTACTGAGCACCGCCAAATCGCCCTTATTCGCTCCACAAGATCACACCGAGAACAATCGACACCACAAAAGTGACACAACACACGTCAACTACCTGAACAAACTTGTTGGCCAAACGTGTACAACGGAAAAATGGACGGATCTGGTTGTCAAATCATTACGACAGCGTCCGGCAACAGCAGATTCGACATCGCTTGAGCAGGCATTGTACGACATAGATAGCGAGGACGTTAAGCGTGGCGACATCGTCTATTTTCGAACTCGCCAACGCGGACCGTCCTTTGGCGTGATCGCCCAGACTCTAAAAGGCGGCACATTTCTCGGTGTGAGTCTAATTCGAGGAGAAATCCGGGAGTTCAGACTTAATGTTCGCCGCCGACACAGCCGTCGGCACCGTGGTCAAGTCATCAACTCGTTTATCCGCACCATCGATGAGCGAGATACGTCACCCGGCTATCTCGCCGGCGAATTAGCGCTTCGGTTCGCCCGACCAAATTGATCTATTTCAGAGCCCCACACTCGCAGTTTGTCGGGCGTAGGTATACATTGAAGCCGCGTGGTGAAGCTGCGTAGCTTGAAGCCCATCAACGCGAACAGGGATCGATGCCTGGCAGCCTTGGTCAGCGGTATGAAGGGTTGCAGATTCGTTCACGCATCGATAGCAGAACCCATCACCGATATCGGCAGCCCAACGCAGTAAGTTAGTCCTCAGTTCTTTAGATCGTTGCAATTCGGCAAACCCTATATGCCCGCCAAGACAGTTTTCTCGTCGCAATTCAGCAATAAAGTTGGCATCACGCACTTTGCGAGTCCGACGC
>JBMYRY010000648.1:0-1847 GCA_049602795.1 Bradymonadia bacterium | reverse complement strand
TCATCGGAGCGGAAGCCTTAAGACCTTTTTTGAACCCTGACGCATTCCGACAGCGCACACTTTTGATTGATTCTTTGAATCCGCCCACTCTACAGTGCTGCTACGTTCAACATAATGGATTCTCTGGGCATGTTCGGGGTGGACATTCAGCGCTCGCTACGAGCTTCACTACAACACCGTCTACAGAAGGCGTCCTCCATGCCTGGTGCGAGGTTGGCATCTCGTATTTGGTCGCTTCAATCGGAACGTCGCCGAAGGCAAGCCATGAGTGGGCAAGGTTCGGTTAAGAGCGTTGTGATTGGGTCGCAAACATTTGGAGGGGCGGGTAAAACGCCCGTTGCCCTGTACATTGTTCGAACATTGCTCACCAAGGGAATTAACGCGGGCTTGCTTGTTCGCCCGACTAAAGCTGGTCCGGTGTTCGAGGGATGTGTGACGACGGTGGCGGATGCACGTGCCTCGGGGGATGAGGCGACCATGCTTTGGCAAGAGTTGCCGGATGGAACGCCTCTATTTGTCTTCAAGGATTTAGGTGAAGGGCAACGATTCGCGTCCCACCTCGTAGACGTATTGGTCATTGACGATGGTCTGCGGGTTCGAGAACTGAGTTGTGACTTGTCGATTGTGGTAGTCGATCATAGTTCTACTGAGTCGGTCTTTCCACTTGGTCCGTGTAGAGAAAGTAATGAATTCTTGGACAAGATGGATGTGATTTGGTTGAACAAGGTAGATGAACCACGCCGTCGAACGGATGTGAGTGCTCACGTTCGGTCGTCTTACCAGGCTTTAGAGCTCGTTAACCAAAACGGTGAAACTCTGAGCTTGGACCAATTGAAATCAAAGCCGGTAACGATTTGTAGTGGTATTGGGAGACCTGAGTCTTTTTATCATACTCTCCGTCCATGGTTAGACCGAGTTGTAAACATCTTTGAGTACGGTGACCATGAACTCTACATCTTTCCTCAGACTTCGTTGCCTGGCGAGTTGATTGTGACCACCGAAAAAGATCTAGCTAGAAATTCGGGTGGTTCTGATGTTTGGGCATTGAGGACACAGCTTCATTTAGAATCTGGAGCGTCTTACTTGAAACAGCGACTTGAGGATCTAATCACAGCATGAAAGTATTCTCAGCCTTGATTGCGTGGTTTTGGCGTACTGCGCTACGAACACGTCGGCGTGAAATGATTACGCGGGTACAGTCGGCGCTGCATTTAGACCGAATCGCTGCTGAACACTTCGTTCGAACTGTCTATCGGCAATTGTCAACGAGTCTTGTTGAATGCCTCATGTTGGCTCTCAAGCCAAAGACATTGCGTCAAACCACAATTAGGGGTTGGGGTCATCTTGTTCGCTTGAAGAGCGCTAAGCGCGGTTTTGTGGTGATTACCGCCCACACAGGCAATTGGGAATTGTTAACGCATTTAGATTACTTATGCGGCATCAATGGCGGTTTTGTCTCAAAACGATTCCATTGGTCCGGGTTTGAGCGGCTTCTGCAGTGGACAAGGCGTGAGTCTTTGCAGCAATTTGATGTTTCTGGGTCAGCTCGCTTGTTGGTGAAAGCACTGATTCGTGGTCAGTCTTTGGGCTTTGCGGTAGACCAACATACGAATAATGCGCGGGCAATCAACTATCCGTTCCTGGGGATGAATGCCTGGTGGACAACTGCGCCAGCTCGTCTTGCGAGGCTTGCTGACGTGCCGGTTGTTCCGATTCGGGTATATCGTGATGAAGGTGATACCGTGGTGGAAATTGGTGCGCCTTTGAGATACGAATGGACCGAGAACCGAGATGAAGATGTTCGTGCCGTTACCGAATGGTATGCCGAGATTGTCGAGGGATGGGTG
>JBMYRY010000647.1:0-1869 GCA_049602795.1 Bradymonadia bacterium | reverse complement strand
GCTTCTGATCAGCATTTCGTTCTGTAGCGCCATACGTCTCGACCTAGGTGCTTTACGGAGTGACTTCAGCGCCGAGACACATTTCTGAAAGTCCCCAGATAGGAGATATACGGGGGCTAATTGTGCATAGGGCGATGTCGGACAGTCTTTTTGCTCGGCTTCGAGTGCGTCTAAATCAATACGAATCGCCCGTGAAAAGTCGAAAACACGACGTGCGCCCAGCGCTGTGTTTGTACGAATTACGCAGGAACGAGAGCTACCCGCCTCGATGGCTTTGAGTCCCCAGTCAAAACTGGATTGTCGATTGCCTGCTTCTTCCTCAACTGCCATCAAGCCATTGTATGCTCGTTGCCTAACTGTTGCCTCTTCGTGTGTTAGCAGCGATAAGCCGAGACGTCTCGCTGCCTCGAATTGACCTAATTTAACCATGGGCCAAATTCGGAGTTCAGTGAGTTTAGGTTCGTACATTGCATCGTACTGATCGAGAACCGCCAGTTGCTCCTGTCGTCGGTCGAGATGCCCCAGGACGCTCAATTCATGAAGTAGGAGTTTCTTATGCCATGTTCGCCCTTGTTCGGTGAGTGATGTGAGCTGCTCGACGGTAAGTAGCTTGTTCTTTGCTTGTCTTACTAGGAAGAGTGCTCTAGGCAGGTTGCCCTCCGCCTCACTTTGGACGAGCGAAAGAACATATCGAGCGACAATGCCCGGCTCTTGCTCAAGCGCCTTGTCCGCGAGACGTCTCGCATCGATGAACTTTCGCTGGGCTGCTTTGTCCAATGCTGTTTGCGCATTGGAAGGAATACTCCATGCCCGCACCTGTTGCGGCAGAATCAAGAGTACAGCAAAGCCATAGAGCAAGCGCATTCGCATCAGCGGTTATCCCTTTAAACGGTTGCTTATCAATGTGTCGAGAGGCCCAGCGATGATTTCTGAGACGATCGATTCCCGACGTTCCTCCCCGCCCTTGACCAGAAGGCGATGCTTAAACAAGGGTAAGGCGAGGGCGGTGATGTCTTCCGGTGTGACGTAGTCGCGTTGATGTAGTAAGGCATGGGCTTTCAATGCGGCAATGGCTTGCACTAGGGTTCGGGTGGATAAGCCAAGCATGACATCGGGATGTGCTCGAGAGGTGTTTGCGATCTCTACGAGACAGTGTTTGATACTATCATTGAGGA
This sequence comes from Bradymonadia bacterium, assembly GCA_049602795.1. GTDB lineage: Bacteria > Myxococcota_A > Bradymonadia > UBA7976 > UBA1532 > JBMYRY01. The sequence goes on along the minus strand of JBMYRY010000647.1, from coordinate 694 downwards.
TGACCCGCTCATGGATGTGGGTTCGGATACTTAAAATCTCGTCACGGGTCAGTGGTGTGTGTTGTCTTCCCTCGGCGTGGGGTTGCCCATATTTTTCAAGAACGGCGAACTCGGATTCAGGATCAATGTGCGTCATTGACACTTTAAATAGGAATCGGTCGAGTTGAGCTTGAGGCAAGGGATAAGTGCCCACTGAATCTGAAGGGTTTTGGGTCGCGATGACTAAGAATAATGGATCTAAAGGATAGGTGTCGTTGTCGATAGTTACTTGATTCTCTGCCATAGATTCAAGCAGGGCGGATTGAACTTTTGGTGAAGTCCGGTTGATTTCGTCAACCAGTACAACATGGGCAAATATTGGGCCTTTTCGAAGATGGAACTGCCCTTTGTTCGGATCAAAGATCATCACTCCGGTAATATCCGATGGGAGCAGATCTGGTGTAAATTGAAGGCGCCGAAAACTCTTCAAACCGTCGACCGCCGAAGTGGGAGCGATGCAATGCCCAAGTGCCTTGGCAAGTGTCGTCTTTCCGGATCCAGGATAATCTTCCAGAAGGATATGCCCACCCGTAATCAAGCCGATGATCAATAGGTCGATCACCTCGTCCCGCCCCATGACCGCAGCGCGTAATTGCTGTCTGAGGTGTTGCACATGTTCAAAAGCTTGGGGGGGAGATTGATTCGGGGTTGTCAT
>JBMYRY010000646.1:0-1873 GCA_049602795.1 Bradymonadia bacterium | reverse complement strand
GGATGGGTTGAGGGTAACAATCCATAGCCAAAAGGTTCATTTAGATTTCGCGAAGGACTTGAGATTATCGACATCAACCTCCGCTGAATTGGTCGCGCGTGCTCGTTCAAAAGCCTCCACAGGGCTGGAACGCGCATTACACGCGATGTTAGGCTAGCCGAACGATGAATGAATTATTCTCTACCGAACTCATCTCACACCTCCAAGCCAATGTTGTCTTCTGTGTTGTCATCATTTCGACTGGTATTGTGTTCAATGCTTTGGCAGCCGTTGTGGTGAATCGACTCCTCAAGAACGCTCAGCAGACGCATATTAGATTCCTCATCTTGCGCCTAATTAAATATACAACTTCGCTTGGTGTTTTGCTTGCAGCCATGATGGTTCTTGGAGCAGACGTAAACCTCCTTCTCGGCGCAGCGGGCGTGATCTCGGTGGGCGCCGGTTTTGCGGCGAGAGGGGTCATATCAAATATAGTGAGCGGCTTTGTGTTAATCGCAGAACGACCATTTAGCGTCGGCGACTTGATTCAAGTTGGAGACATTGAGGGAGAAGTGATTGCAATCGACCTACTCGCAGTTAGACTCGCCTCACTAGATAACCGCATGGTCCGAATTCCCAATGACGTCATCAATAATGCAACAACCATCAACTTGACACACTTTCCAATCAGACGAATTGACATCAGTATGACATTGGATTTTGATCAATCCACTGACGAGCTTAATGCACTCCTAAAAGGCATTGCTGACAATGAACCGCTACTTCTGTCGGAACCAATTCCAAAAATCATTTTTGAAACCCTGCAGCAAGATGGACAGCGTCTGAAATTTTGCTGTTGGAGCACCACGGAGCAATACTGGAAAGCAAAAGCCGCGTTAAGCCAAAGACTTATGGAGCAATTCCGATCTGGCATGCTCGAACGACCGCTCCAGCGAATACGTCTTCAAGAGAAACAGGACCGCTAGCAGATGAGATTTTCCGGTCAGCGATGCTGCGCACGCGCCAAAACCGCTTGCATCAACTCGGGAATCGTATTGACTTGAGCCGCTCTCAAGATCATGTCAGGAATGGGTACATCGGGGTCTACACTCGCCTCGTAGACGGCAATTGATTCATTCGGCACCGCCGTACTAATGACCGTCCAACTACCCTCATTCCTTCGAAAGGACCCCTTAACCAGTGACCATTTCCGGGTCCAAACGCCAGTAGAGGTCTCTCCCCAACTCGTATCAACAACAGACCATAAATCAGAGAAGGGAAACGGCATGTCCACAACAATCTCACATGTCGCAGACTGTTCTTTCTTGTTGCTGACCACACTCTTTAGAGTACGTGGCATGAAATCCTTGAAATGCTCACATTCAATGAAAACAGGCTTAAGCTTTGCAGGAGCCACAGACATCTTTTTGAATGCACGAAAACGGACGCCAGCATCCCCCGGCGGAGGCAACTTAACCACAACGACCTCGCCCTTGTTAAGTTCAGACACCTGAGCAGTCGTCAACTCATACCGAGTCAGATCCACTTGCGCGGACGCAGGGGTTATGGCGAACAACAGTCCCCAAAGGGCAATGAATACCCTGAACCGAAACTCGCGGCACCTTAAGGACATGGACCCGCCCGAACGGCGAGATTGAACGGTCCAAACTCTCCGCCTGATAACGCATCAACCACAATGAAATAGTCTTGATTGGGTGTCATATCAACGGTGATGGCACTCCCGCCAATGCCGGCATACGTCTGACCTTCACACACAAGCTCATTACCAACACAGGATTGTTCATGAACCCGAAGAATCGTGTCGAATGTCGTCCCAATGTCGTTTAAGCCGGGATTGAAGCCGGGAACCGGCGGCCAGGAGCTTGCGGTTGGC
>JBMYRY010000645.1:0-1878 GCA_049602795.1 Bradymonadia bacterium | reverse complement strand
GGTGGGTGTTTGACCAGGGTCACTTGCCTCCAGCCATTGGATAAGTCTTTGTTTCTCTTCAATCGTTTTGGCGATTTGTCGACTGACGGCTTCTTTTTTCCAGACGTAGATGTTGAGTTTGCCTAACCCAGACTGTGTTTCCAGTGTGTTGAGTAGGCTGTCCACCGTACTCTCGATTGCTGCCAGCGTTCCCGTTTCGGTCTCAGACACGCTAGAGAACTCGACTAGGTGGTCTTGAATCTCTGTTTGTAAGGCAGTAATCATCTGTGCCGCAAACACTTCATGGTGTGCTTTCAAACGCTGGTTATCTTGTTTTATGAGGACGATGGAGAGTTGAAGTTGAGAGAGCTTTTGACGAAGTTTGGTGGTCATGAGTCGATCATTAATCCCTTGTCGGATATCCTTTAACCGATGCTCTAGTTCTGCGATTTCCACAGAGCGAAGGTCTTGGGTAAATGCCTTCTTCGCATTTGAACTGATCTGTTGTATCTGAGCGTCGAGAGTGTTGAGGGTGCGCTGCAGCCGGTCAATATCGGAAGAGAGTTCACCGAACTGAAGCCCTAGGTCTGGTGCTAGCCACCTTAGTTTTTGGTGTGTTGGGACGCGTTCTTGGTTACCGGTTCGACTATCGAATTTTGCTGCTACTTGCTTCGTGTGTCGCTCAATGTGTGCATAGGTTTGTGTTGATAGGTCGTAGGCTTCGCCGCGGCCGAGAAGCTCGGCCCGCCACATGCTTTGTTTTAGACCTGGACCTGTTGTCCGCGAGGCTTGACCAACGGCAATCAGGGCTGATGCCGCCATCTTCGGCTGATGAAGCTTGTCGTAGACTAAAGCTCGTTCTCTTGAGGCTTCAAAGAATAAGGCATGCCCGGGGGGGATGTAACCGTAATGAACCCGGGCGTCGTGCCATCGTGATTCGGCTGCTGCTAGCCGCGCAAGCGCTAGTCGCGTTCGGATGTATATGTCCGACCATTGATTGTCGTCCGTCCCCTGAACTTGTCCTGAATCGATACGAAGAGTGTCAGTTGAGCGTTCCAAGTCCAACTCTTTTATGTGTACGGTTTCCATCCGTTTGAACGACATTTTCAAAAGCGTTTTGAACGATTTTCGAGCATCCTCCAATTGGTTATCCCGAAGGGCGAGAACGCCCAAAAAGTAAAGACTTCTCGCACTGTCATAGGGCGTCTTCATTTTCGTTTCGAAGCAGGTCTTCGACTTTAACAGCACATTACTGCGATAAAGGGCTCGGCAATAGAGGTAGGGGGACTCATCGGGTGATGTTTGTTTTCGTTCTGCCCAGAGTTTTTCGCTGATCCCTGCAGGTAAAGACCCGGGTAGCTTTAGGAGCTGCGTAATCGTATTTGTACGCGTAATCTTTGTTTGCTGCGGTTCAGTATACGCCTTAAGGAGCGTTTCCTTTGCTAAGGTATTAAAGTTCATGGCTGCGTAGCTCATGCCGAGCCACTGAAAAAAGGCGGCTCGTGCTGGGTGGTTGTTAAATCCAGGTACGAGTGTGACAGCAAGGAGTTGCTTCGCAGCTTTCGCATACGCCTTGTTGAACCAAGCCTCCTGAGCTGACCGTAAGACCTTTTCGGCGGTATCACCCTTTAGATGAAGGAGTCGATCAATGTCTGCGTGTTGACGGTTGACCGATACTTCTAAGTTGTCGATCGCGGCTTGTGCAGACCATTCGTCAAGTGGGATTGGTGGATGAGCGAATAGCGGAATTGGATAGCAATGCAGTAGCAGGAGCAGCATAAGCATCCGCTTGCACATCACTGACTGCCTCCTTCCTTGAACAACGGTGTTTTCATTCAAACACCCATTAATGAGTAACATGTACAGCGGGGAGCATACAAATTACGGCGTTGAGTCCGG
>JBMYRY010000644.1:0-1885 GCA_049602795.1 Bradymonadia bacterium | reverse complement strand
CGAGTCTAGTCCGGGTGCCGATGGACCGTCGAATTCGGAAAAGGCGCCTACGGAGTCGAATACGGACGACCCGAGTGAGCCTCAATCGCCTGCGGATCCGCGTGAGAGTCCAGGTTTTAAGCCAATTGTTGATGAAAACCAGCCCGCTGGACCTGTGGTAGATGATATGCCTCAGGAGACCATGTCCCTAGGAGGCGCTGACGGCAGTCAGCCAATTGCATCCAATGAGGGGGATGTAGAACCGGTGAACTCAGGTCCCATCCGTGGTGACGTCGGATTAGGGCTGACCATTGGCATGGGATTGAACATTTGCGGTCCAAGAGGCGAGGCATCCTGCACCGATTTGGTACCCGGTCCCTTTGTGAGTGCGGGATTTGAGTACCGATTCTGGAGAATGGGGATTGGGCTGAACTATGCTCATGGGCGACATTTTGTCATTGGTACTGGTGCTGATGAGGTTGAGATCTCTACGACTCATTTTACCCTAGATCTTCTTGGTTTTTTCCCAATGTGGCGAACGTTTGAGCCATTTGCGGCTGTTGGATTGGGTTACGGACAAATTTTGAGTGAGGATAGTGCGCAGCAATCGAGTGTCGAGTGGTCATCGATTTGGCAGACAGCGCACCTTCGCGCAGGCGTTCGCCATCGATTTCCTGATGGTTGGGCTCTCGGTGCAGACTGGTTTTGGACACTGTACGGTGCAGCGTACTTGCATCAAGGTGGTGAAAGATGTGTTTTTTACGCCGCACAGGGAGCTTGCCGGCTCAGTGAAGAGTTGTCCGATGGGCAGACCGACTATGCGACTACCCTGGAGATGGGTGGTCAGATCGGCTACGGGTTTTGAACCAGACTCAGAATGAGTGTCCTACGATCACGTAGGAACCAAACCTGTTGACCCACTCAAGATGCCCCGTCTCGGTGCGTATTCGCTCTGGCGTAAAGCCAAAATCAAGGCGAACGATGAAGGCTTCGTCAACAGCGAGTCGCGCACCTGCTCCAGCGGATCCAAGCAGGTGCTTTGATGACCATAATTCATCGCTATGCTCGCTCAAGTGCACGACTTCGCCAAAGAGGACAAACATCGGAGCTAAGCTCTTCTTGAAAATTTCAAACGGCGAGAGTCGGAGGTGTATTTCCAAGGTTTGGGCAGCCTTACGGTGTCCGCGAACTCGGCCCGTTTCTAAACCTCTGAGCAATGAATGTCCGCCTGTTTCAACAAGTTGAGTGCCACCAAAGGTACTGAGTTGAAAGAAGGGAGACCGCCTTTGTACATCGAGCATTGTTCGTGAGGCCAAGACGATTTGTTTAGACTGTGTAAGCGACCACCAGTGCCGATGGGTTGCGTTGGCATATTGAGTGCTAAAGTTGGAACCCAAAACAGTCGGAGCCATACCGCTGGAGAGTTCGAGCCAATATCCGGATGATGGGGTTGGATCTTTGTCTCTGGTGTCAATGGTTATGCCGAGGGCATACATGAGTAGGCGTCCACCGTCGACACCATTGGGACTCAGTGTCTCAAGTAGGTTGTCAGCGTGGCGAATGGAGACGTCGCGAAGCGTTACGAGAATTAGTCCCTCTAAGTCCTTCCAGATCTTAAACCTCATTTGCGGTTGCAGCCAGAGGCTAGCTAGGTTGATTTGATAGTATTCAGTTGGCAATGATTCATCGCGTATACTTCTGGCACCATTACCGTAGTAGGGGGCGCCGTCCCAATTTTCCCAACCCGAGTTTAGGGTTAGACGGTAGCGACGAGTTGGGTAATCAACTTTGAATTTGTGAAACGCATAGTCACCAGTTGTTTGATAGAATTGTCCTTCGAATGCGAGACGATAGGGGACAATCGTTTGGGTGTCTACGCGGTCAAAGGTCGAGCCGAAAACACCAT
>JBMYRY010000643.1:0-1892 GCA_049602795.1 Bradymonadia bacterium | reverse complement strand
TATTCGATATTTTACAAAACGAAGTGGCGCCGGTATGTCGCCATAACCTATTGCTGATTTGTGGGGAGTGGGATTTCTTTGATGAAGCTTGGTTAATCAAAAAAGTAACCCGTGTATACAACAAACGGTACCGCTGGTTTTATAAGTGGCTAACGATATTTCAGCCGGAATATTTACAAGCAATATTTCAGCCGGAATATTTACAAGCGATATTTCAGCCGGAATATTTACAAGATCACCTAAATCGGCATTGGGATCGATTATCTCCATTGATTCAACAGGCGCGCGAAACATCGGCTGATTGATTGCCAATGAACTCATCGTTTAACCAGATTCAACCACAATCCAAAACCCAGCATTGTGGCACCTGCGAACGATAGAACGCCAATGTAAAGCGTGTCAGTTGTCCCTTACTGGATGCCCAACTCTCCTGGGGATTTTGGCGACAAAGACGTTGTCCGATGGAGACAATGACTGTAAACCGATAATGTTTAGTCATCGATTCAATGAGTAGTTAGGAGATTGCGTAATGAAAAAGGTTTTCATCATCGGGGCTACTGGTGGACTCGGCCGACATGTTTTACGAGGTCTTCTGGATCGCGGTGGCGTTGAGATCGTCGCGTTTGTACGTACTCCGACTAAGATCGATGACATGTTGAATCCTCGCCTCCATTTGGTGCAAGGAGACTTTTCGAGTCTGGTACCCGCACATCTGAACGGGTGCGATGTCGCAATCGCCACGCACTCCAGCTCGGAAAATGAGCGACACATTGGCTATGAGAACTTAGTCAAAAATGCTGCTGAGGCAGGCGTTTCGAGGCTCATTGGTGTCGGAGGTGCCGGGCAGTTGTTAATGGAAGACGGCCAAATCAAGCAGACAGACCCATCGTGGTTTCCCGCGCTCAGTTCCGTGACTGAAGACCATCAACGTGGTCTCGAGGTCGTGCGTAAAAGCAACCTGAATTGGACCTGGGTGGCGCCGCCTTACATGCCTACGGATGCTGCCTCCGTTGGGGGCTACATCGCAACCAACGGTGTATGGAACAATTCCGGGATGTTGCCCCAAGTCGATGTTGCTCAGTTCATTGTGGACGAGACCTTCAACCCCAAGCATCTCGGTCACGTTGTCGGACTTTCAGCAAGAAATCCAAACTGAACCACAGACCCGAGATAGATGATCACATTACTATGACTTGGTAACCTGTCCTTGCGGAAATTCAGCGAGAAAGCGAGAGAATATGGTCGAGATCGAGCTCGAAACCAGAATCAGGGCCCCCATCGAACGCGTCTTCGATCTTTCTCGTAGTATCGATGCACATCTCGACTCAACATCATCTACCGGTGAGCGTGCCATTGCGGGCACCACAACTGGTTTGATTGGTCACGGTGAGAACGTCACCTGGTCTGCAGTTCACTTTTGCATCCGGCAAGAGTTGACCGTCGAGATTGTCGAGTTTGAGCGGCCCCATGTGTTCGCCGACAAGATGACCAACGGTGCCTTCAAGTCAATGTATCACCGCCATACCTTCGAAGCCTTTGGAGACGGGACGATCATGCGGGACCACTTTGCCTTCGAGGCGCCCCTAGGCATCCTCGGTCTCATCGCCGAAAAGTTGGTACTTGAACGGTACATGCGGCGATTTCTTGAGAGCCGAAACGCTCGCTTGAAGGTGTTGGCTGAAGGCGACGAGTGGTTGCGATTCATTCCCGAATAGGGGGGGGTATTGAGGATTGGGCAGCGGTTGAAGAGGGGGGCAGGCAGTTCGTGCCAAGCGACCCTTCACGACACCAACCAGCCACCGAATTAGATGGGTAGCTGGCACGCTTAAGGAGGATACAAAGCCTACTCGGTGCAGCATAGTTTCGTGGTGCACTTTCGGTTCAATGTGTAC
>JBMYRY010000642.1:0-1897 GCA_049602795.1 Bradymonadia bacterium | reverse complement strand
CTATGACCGGGTTACACTCAACTTATGACGCTGCACGGCTAAAGCGGTGTTTGCCGAGTCTAAGAACCAGGGCAATACGTGCCAAGCATCAGATCATTATTGAGTTGGAGTCGACATGTGGTGACAACCGTCATCCATGAATCATGTTTTGAGTTTGGGTCACACCATTCAGACCACTGGACTTGCTCTCCAATGTACCATGCACTAATGCTGTATGATGCCTGTATTACACACAGATAAATGACTTATGGCAGCAGAACACACTCAAAGCCATCTTGTGTTTCGTTAATGACCACCGTCCGAGCTGCACCATCCGAGGAGTTGGCGACGGTGACGCCGCAGGCTTGCGCAGCGGATTCATAGGCAGGACTTGGCTGTAATTCGCCCGTAGACCCATCTTGACTGATCGCAATGGATAGAGCAGGCTCACAGCGGAAGCCATCTGGTGACACGTTAGTCCCGGGTCCGCATGAAAGCTGACTTGCTCCTAACTCAAAGATATCGTCCCTATAGGCCTGGGTCGGTACGATTTGATTGCCATCGAAATAAACATCAATACTGAGTCTTGCGACACACTCTGTACCTTCCGAATTCAGAATTACGCCGGATGCATCATCACAAATAATTGGCACAACGGAATCTGCACCGTCTTGACGCATCTCGTCGGCATACGCTGTAGTCGGGGCAATCACTCCATCGTCAGTCACTTCGACATCGTCCGACAAGACTGGCTCACATTGAGTCATATCGGCGCTCAACACCGTACCTTCATCGCAAAGGACGATTTGGACGGAGTTTACGCCATCTGAAAATTGAGATTGAAGCACCTCGTCCGTAACATCGATTAGCCCTTCAACAATGGACACTCTGTCGCTGAGATTGGGCGCACATGACCGACCGTCGGACGTTAGCGTGGTTCCATCGCCGCATGAAACGACCGTGACAGAGGACACGCCCTCGGCAAAAACCGAATCGGTGAATGTTTGATTGGGGACAATCAAGAGAGTTGCAGCATCTAGTTCAACATTTTCACTGAGCGCCGGACGGCATCGAGATTCGCTCTCGCTGAGGATAGTCCCTTCACCGCATGTGACCAACTCGACACTGGCAACCCCCGCAGCTCTCGCAGCCTCCAACTCTTCGGCAAACGATGCTTCGTCCACCACTATGTTTCCTTGGGCATCGAGCACTACCCCTGCCCCCAGTTGTGGCTCGCAAGACCTTTTGTCCACACTGTAACTCGTTCCGTCGCCACAAACCTCAGACAATTGGTCGCTCGAGAGTTCGCTCAGCTTTGCACTCTTTTTACCGCACCCCAAAGCGAAAACGCTCACTACGAAAATACACGTTCGCAACATAAACTCCTCCACTCGCCACGCCGCTATTGCACAAGACCCTATCACTGAAAGCGGCGATTATCTAACTATTATCTAACCGCGGAGCGAATGTGTGACCGAACGTTGGTTTAGGAGGCACGTCGTTTTAAGAAATTAACAATATCTCGTAGGCTCGGGAGACCCATCACTCGGTACAATGCCAAACCGATACCGCCATAAAGAATCATCCACAATCCCATTCCGAGCGGACCATTCAATTCCAGAAGCCGCTTGGCGCCCGCAACGACCGACATGGAGGCTAGAGTAGCCACAGCTACCTTAAGTAGATGCTTCATTGGAAAGAGATACTTAATGGATGTCTGCAGTGCTTGCGCAATTTGAGGCAGCATAACCGCCACTACGACATACAGACTTACCACGGTGGACCAGGCGGCCCCAACTGACCCAAATTTAGTGATCCAGAAGTGATTCAATATGAGATTGATTGCGAGTCCCATAAAGGCAGTATACGTCACCCATTGAGTCCGGTTTGTTGCCATGAGGACGCTACCGTAGACTGC
>JBMYRY010000641.1:0-1901 GCA_049602795.1 Bradymonadia bacterium | reverse complement strand
GGATGCCCGAAGCAGTGTAAGCGGTCGTAGTCACGGAACCACTCGTAGTATCGCCTCGAGTACCTGGTTCCACCGAATCTACCTCAAGTTCGACAAATTGAGGCAACTCGATACCGACCACCCGTTGATTATAGCTGACGGCTCTGACCTCTAGGTTTTCTACTAGCCATGCTGCACTGTCACCGAGCTCTTCTCCACGCAAGGGAAACTGCTCATAATTCTCTGTATCCATGAAATGGTAAAGCTGGTCGTCGCCCTCCCGTTCAGAATAGAGAAACTGAGCCGGGCGTAGATAGAGGTCAGGCTCTTGAAACTTGTCTCCGGATTTAAACGTGCGGTCAAGTACTTGACCTGTGAGCACGTGTTTCAGACGCACTTTGATCAGGGTCGCTGCTCCACGAGCACTTGGACTTTGGGTGCTATTCTGAACGATGGTCCACGGAGCACCTTCAAGTTCAATCCGAACGCCTTTCTTAAATTCACCCGTGGTGATCATGTCAACGCCCCTTCTTATTTGCTCAGTTCTCGACCTTCAATGTCGGCAAACACGGCCTTGATAGCGCGCTCTGCCTCCTCTATCTCAGCCTCGCCACCACCCAGATAGAGCCTCCCGTAGGCACCGAAGGTACTCACCTCAAGTAAGTTCACCTCGGCAGCTTTCTCCGCCTCGTTCGCAGCAATGCATGCATATCCAGCGGGCTCACATTCCATAACGTATAGGGTTTCCCCCTCGCCGATCATGTCCCCATGCCGCATTCGATTGATCAACATTGCCTGGTGACCATCTAAGCCCGTGATCACTTGACTCGTCCGAAGCACCGGGCGATAGCGGTCAGTTTCCTGAACGCCAAGATATTCAAGTATTGCCTCACCCGCTGCACGAATCTGTCCTTGGTCAAAACTATGCAACTCAAGAACACCAAAAGCGCGTTCAACGATTTGGAGACCGGGATATGCTGACGTGTTCTTCAACGCAATATCGGTCACCGAGTTAATCGCTAATCCTGGCGCGATTTCAACGAAGAGCGCAGCCTGATTCTCAAGCGGTAGGAATCCCGGCGCTACAGTCTGTAAAAAGCCTGTGAGTTGAGGTTGTAGTATGTCGATATAGGTGAATGTTCTCAGATCCATCCCAAGCACTCCTTTAAGATAGCCACCCATAGTAAGTAGCCTTTTGAGCTTTTCATAACAAGAGGCAAGTACCAAACAATCACCTCAAATCGATCGATGAATTCCACAATTCCACAATGGTAAGAGCACAAAACCGGCCGGGATCGTTGAAAGCCTGGGGCGGATGGACGTATAACGGAGGCATACACACTAAAAGGGTGGAGAAAGTTATGTTGATGCGGACTGCGCTGATAATAAGTTTACTCTTGGCTGTTGGCTGTGAGTCCGAAAGCACTGATAGCCCACTCATCATTCCTGACGCCGGCATGCCCGCAGATCAGAGCATCGATGTGTCCATGGATTCAGATGTCCTTGTGGATGCAGAGGTGATCGATGCCGCGCAGCCCGACCAAATGCTCGATGACGCAATGATCCTTCCAGCATGCCAAGATGGCGAAGACAACGACGGCGATGGGCAAATCGATTACCCAATCGACGACGGCTGTGAAAACGCAGAGGATGATTCCGAGGATGATCTACAACTTACCGCGTGCGAAGACGGTCTCGACAACGATGAGGATGGACGCGTGGACTTCGACGACCCTGGTTGTGCCAACCTAAACGATCCGAGCGAGGCGAGCACCTGTGGCGGTTCCGCACTTGCCTTTAGTGATATCACTGGTCGCGTCACCTTTACGGGTACGACTGAAGGGATGAGTCGTTTAAATACGTGCCGTAATAACCTCGCCCCCGAACTCGTTTTTCTATACACCGTTCGGGAACCACCAGCA
>JBMYRY010000640.1:0-1905 GCA_049602795.1 Bradymonadia bacterium | reverse complement strand
AGCGTCACGGGTATCGCCTTCAGCACACATCTCTGGTGGGCAAGCGCGCTCAGTACACGCCCATTGCCCATCGAAGCACGTGCAGGTGTTACACCCATCATCAGCAGTCTTACTGTCTCCGTCAACGCATGCGCCATCAGCCACGCAGCCCTCATCGGTGCATGCACACACCACGTCTGGCTCAGATGTCATATCCTCACAAAGTTGGTCGCACTGGGGGCGATTCGAGACATCATCTCCAACGCATGTCCATGCACATAAACACGTGTCGTAGAATGGCTGACACGCGGCATCATCTCCATCACAGACCGGCGGTGGAGGCGGTGGTGCGTCGGCGCGGGTACAATTCCCATCTCGGCAGTCGCATACAGGCGCTTCCGAACGCTCTCCACAGTCCACATCACAAGCGCTGAGTTGTTCGGCATCAATGGGGTCTACGCAAAACCAATCGCAGGCACAGGTATCGTACACAGCCTGACAGTCGTCTGCTGATTGACACATGTATTCGGGTGGACCACCTGGACACGCCCAGGTGCCATCGGTCAAGCACTGACAATCAGGTGCTGGTCCATCACCATCGCAGACACATTCATACTCGCCAGCACCGTTACAAACGCAGCTATTGCCATTGAAATGGGTGACCTCATCACCGGGCTCACACTCAGGCGGACATTCTGTTCTACTCCATCCACAGGTGCCATTCTCGCTTCGAACACACTCTCCGATACCGGCGGTGGTTCCGTCGGCACAAACCTGATTTGGGACGCCCGGACGTGGACCACATTCATCTTCCTCGCAAGGACGGAGGTTACAATCCAACTCCGTGCACAGCCATTCCCCCGAATCATTACATTCACAGGTATTGCAATCGGCATCACGCATTTCACCGAGTACACACGGTTCAGTGCCACTAACATCATCATCATCCTTCAGACAACCGAAGACCCCGAGTCCAAAAAGAAAACAAACCATGGTTTTTTGTAACGTATTTCGCAAAACTCCCCCCAAAATGCACAGGCCGTGCACGACTTATTCCGTTGATGACCCTAACGCATTTGTGACATTTTAGGCAAGAAGGGGCGAGTTAAACGTAGGTGCAAGCCAAGCACTTAGGGAGGAGACACCACATGATTTGGGAAGATGGAGCTGAGCTAAGCAACGCTCCCCGGCGCATTCCTCTCGTAGTAAGATTACGTCTCTGCTTTAGCTCAGTCTTGACCGTTTTCGGTTTTGTTTTTTGTACTTTTGCCATTTCAGTCGCCTGTCTCATCTTTTCGCCCGGGGCACTTTGGTCAGACTTCTGGCTCATGATGGACAGCGTCCCCATGACCGGCACCTCAACTGGATGGTCGGAAACAAATAGCACCATCAATGAGGCGCCCGTCGTGGCGACGCACTTTGAGTACCGCGCCTCAGGGCAACTCAGAAAATCGGTGTCTTATATGACCGATAAGGCCATTGAGGCGGGTCAACCTGTAAAGATTAAGGTCGCGGCCTACGATCCTAATATCGCAGTCATTGAAGGCGCAAGAACGAGTCCCATAAATTCGATTTATCTCCTCGCATTTTTCATCATTCCCCTACTCGGACTGCTCGGTATCTATTCGCGATACCGGAGCGGGCAAACCAAGATTCATCTGCTCAAACACGGGCTAGAGATCGATGGTGTTGTGGTGTCGTGTACCCGAACCAATATCACCGTTAACGAAGAAGTGCTCTACGAACTGATCATTGAATATTTGGACCCGTCTGGAAAAAAACATCAATTCGATGTCCGCACTACCTGGGAAGAAGAGCTATTGGATGAACCCGAGGAGACCTTACTTGTCCACCCTAAAAAGTACGAGTTAGCCATGCCCATCGATCTCCTGCCAGATTATGTTCATTTGCAGAAGGACGGTACTT
>JBMYRY010000639.1:0-1908 GCA_049602795.1 Bradymonadia bacterium | reverse complement strand
CTCCTCTAACTGTTCTCGACACTTATCTTGAAGGGATCTTGGCATTCGCGCAAAGAAAACTCAGTCTTCGGTGTCGAAAAGTAGATTCATTTCTGCAAAGGCGGCTTTCCCTTTGTGTTCCAATGCTTCGCCTTGGAGACCTACGGCATCTCCTTTATGGCCGCCCACTAACATTGGTGCGGGAATCTCGAGGAGAAACCGTGACAGGCGTCGGTCCTTCATTTTCCCTCTATGAATACGCTTTATTGCCGATGTCAGTGTCAAATATCGTTTGGCACGAGTAATGCCAACATAGGCAAGACGCCGTTCTTCATCTAGCTCTGCTGGTGAAATAACGGTGACCTTCGTCCCTTTGCTAGGTTGTCGCTGGTGAGGGAGAAAACCTTCTTCGCATCCGACCATATAGACATGCTCAAATTCTAACCCTTTTGAACCATGAAAGGTCATCAGAGTGACGTGTTCGTTTGATGATTTATCATCGTCTTCTGAGCGGGGATCTAGTGATACGGTTGCTAAGAAGTCTTGGAGGACTGCGTTTTGGTTGCGTCTCTGAAAAAGGTCGAGTGCATTCGCGAGTTCATCGACATTCTGCATGCGGTATTCCACACGTTTTTGATTCTCTTCGATCTTCAGCCAAACATCGGGCAGTGAAAGTCGGTCTTTTAGGGTTCGAATCGTATCGCCAAGAAAGCGCCCTGGCGTGCTCACGATCTTTCGAAGATCGGTTAGAAGCGATAGGAATTCTTGGATCGCTGCGCGCTTTTTCTGGTCCAAAAAGCCTAAAAGTTTATCCTTCTCAAGTACCCTATACAGGGCGATGTTCTCGCTTTGAGCGATGGCGGCGAGCTTCAGAATTGTCGTGTCCCCAATCCCACGACCGGGAAAGTTGATGATGCGCCTCAACGCAGCTTCATCGTAGGGATTTGTAACGACGCGCAAGTAAGCAACGCAGTCTTTGATCTCCTTTCGGTCGTAAAATCGTGTTCCACCGACAATCTGCAGAGGTATTTGAAACTGAGTAAGGCTCTCTTCGAATACTCGAGATTGAGCATTTGTTCGATACAAAATGGCGATACGAGAAGCCGCTACTTTGTGAATTTTGATTTGGTCACGAATCGCCCGAGCTACCCATAACGCTTCATCATCTCCCGTTTTGAATTGTCGGAAGGTAGGTCGTTCTCCGTCACCTAGACTACTCCATAAGGTTTTCTCATGTCGAATCTTGTTGTTTTTTATGACGGCGTTTGCGGCCTTCAGGATCCCGTTTGTCGAGCGATAGTTTTGCGTCAACGCAATCATCTGCGCAGCAGGAAAATGTCGATCGAATTGCAAAATATTGCTCGCCTCAGCACCGCGCCACGCATAGATGGACTGATCATCATCGCCCACGGCGATAACCTGGTTGTAACGTTTGCTCAATAGCTTTAGCAGTTGAAGTTGTGCCCAGTTGGTATCCTGATATTCGTCGACGAGAATTTCTCTAAATCTCATTGACCAGCGGTGAGAAGCATCCTCATTCTTTTTTAGCACCCAAACGGGAAGAGCAATAAGGTCATCAAAGTCCACGGCATTCATAGCCCTCAGTCTCTGGGCATACATTCCCGACAAGCTTGCGGCGACGTCGTCCGCGTGGCTGAGTCCCGCTTTTGGTGCTTGAAGTCGACTCTTTGAATTACTGATGCGGTTCAGAACCAGTCCAGGATCTAGTTGTTTAGTGTCGTAACCGGCTTGCTTCATCAAGTCGCGCATAGCGGCGACTTGATCTCCTTCGTCTAGGATGGTGAAGCCGGGATTAAGTCCAACGGTTCTGCACTCCTCACGCAGGATTGACAAGCCAAGGGAATGAAAGGTTGACAGTTGCACGTGTTGTCCCGGTTTGCCTACAAGATCAATCAGGCGCTCTTTCAT
>JBMYRY010000638.1:0-1922 GCA_049602795.1 Bradymonadia bacterium | reverse complement strand
ATGTTCGACCAATCTGGACAACATCGTTACTCGTTAACACGCGGCGTTGAATTCGGTCTTCGTTAACAAAGCTGCCATTTGTAGAGTTTAGGTCGATGAGGGTCGCCTGCCCATTTTCAACGGCAATCGACGCATGATGTCGACTCGCTTCCCCATCATCCAACCTCAATCCATCTGCAGGTGGCTCACGTCCGATGATCCGCGGGCTGACCCCGAGTACAAATGTTTCATTCAAAAGAATTGGAAACACCCGACGTAACAAATGCACAGACTCTCTCGTGTTGAGTTCGCCCGTTTTCAACGATGGAAGCGTTTCTAGGACCATACCCGATACTCTAGCACAACTTGAAATGAGGGAAACTGCTAAGGCTCAACAAATATCAGAACCCGTCGGAGTTTCATTCGACATTTGGGAAAGAGAATGTAAGCTAGCCGAGCACCGTTGCCTGATGAGGAGTTCAGGGATTCATGGCACAGGACAAGGAATCAATAGTGGACATCAGTTCGCCTAGTTTAAAACCAAGCACGTCCCCAAGCCCCCGTTCAATCTTTGCAATGGCTGGGCTAGGTTTATTCTCACTTTTCAGCTACGAGATTGCCCGACCCACCATCAAGACGATGTATCAACAAGCGTATGGTGCTGAGAGAGAACCGTGGGCTTGGATTGGCGTCGCGTTCGCTGTCACCATCGTAGTCATGCTGTACTCCAGATCCGCTCAGCGACTCACCCTGAATCAATTGGGTACCCGGTCACTCAGTTGGATCACTGGCACTTTTTGCCTCCTCATGGGGCTCGTCAAGCTCGAAGTGCCCGGCGCTGTCTTTGCACTCTACATTTGGAAAGACATCTACATCGTCTTGATCATTGAACTATTCTGGAGCTTTGCAAACTCAAGCCTTAAATTCGAATCTGCCCGCTGGCTATACGGCTTATTCTGCTTCATTGGAGGGATTGGTGCTGCTTTAGGGGGTACGGTAGCTAAATTTCTCGGCGACATAGAATTTGGACTATTCAATAGTGCAAGCTGCGTCCTTTTACCTCTACTTCTCTGCTGGCTCTGCCCCTCATACTGCCCATCGGTCGCTCAATCGAAATCCGAAGCCACGCCGTCATTGTTAACTGGATTCAGAACCGTGTCCCAAAGTAGTTACCTCGGATTATTGCTGTCCGTAATTGTACTGAGTCAGATTTGCATCACGCTCATTGACTATGACTTCTCCGTCTTCTTCCAAGCCACCTATACCGATACTTCAATGCGCCAAAGCGCTCTGTCTGATGTGTACCGGTGGATTAATCTAAGTTCCATGGGTCTTCAGCTATTTACTGGTGCTGTACTCGTAGTATTGAAACTGAGGGGCGCGCTCATGGGGATTCCAATCATGCTCGGCGCATCCATCATCGTCTTCTTGTTACACCCTATTTCAGCGATCATGATCTTTATTAAGATCTCGAGTAAAGCATTAGACTACTCCATCTTTCGAGCGACAAAAGAGCTCCTGTACTTACCACTAGCCCGATCCGAACGTATTGAAGGTAAAGCGGTGGTTGATGTCATGGGCTATCGAGTTGCGAAAGCCGCCGCATCCGCCTTGGTGCTATTCGTTACGCCCCTCGTCACTGTCCCCTATCTTTCAAGCATGATGGCCGCAGGGCTTAGCCTCGTATGGATATACCTTGTCTATAAACTCATGAACCGCCATCAAGCGTTGACGGAGACCAATACCTAATGATTACTCGCTTTGTCAGTCTCGTCCTATTTGGCGGCTATTTGTTTCATGTATTTTTCTTCGACTTTCTCAATGATGACGCCTTCATTTCATTTCGATATGCCCAAAATTTAGCGGAACACGGTGAACTAACCTACAACCTCGGTGAGAGAGTTGAAGGGTATACGAACTTCCTCTGGACTGTGCTCATGGCA
>JBMYRY010000637.1:0-1925 GCA_049602795.1 Bradymonadia bacterium | reverse complement strand
ACTGGATTCGAGTCACCCAACCATGGACCAGGCTTATTTAGGCGTGATTGAATCAATTGGACATCGTGCTCTTCTTTGACATCCGAGGGGTGGTGTGCGTCGAGTGCCTGCCTAATCTTTTCATACACGCCGGTCATCACCTTAATCCTCTAGTAGTTGCGTGGGAGTATCTGTCTCCGAAGGAGGTATCATAGACCGGGCAAGGACTCTTGAAAATAGCGTTCAAAAAGCATGAGTTGTCGGGGTTTGTTTCGCCCTCCGCGCACCGTTGTTCGTCGACGAGATTTCCTCGATACTGGGGTCTGCTCATCGACGGATGCTTGAGCTATTTTCAAGGTGTCAGACATACCTTATACTACATGTATGTAAACAGCCCGTCGACTTTTTTGCCGAAGATTCCTCGATTGACAAAATTGGGTCAACCGGGCTATGCCCTCATTGACTTCGGATATGCATCACCAACGGCACCGAAGAGGAACAACGCAAAGAGGGTCTGGTTCGGTGCAGGATTCAACGCCATCAGTTCAGGAGAGTTCCCTGCGGCAAGACGCAGGTGTCCAAACTCGCTCAAAGTCACTCCTAAGCATGGTAGCGGCTGCTCTCATTTTGAGTGCTCTCTACCTACCCGGTCTAGGTGATTACGGTCTCTACGATCCTTGGGAAACCCACTATGGTGAAGTGGCGCGCAACATGGTGGAGACCAACAATTACATTGACCCGTATTGGGGCTCCCCCTGGGATCCGAAATCGGTCAAACGAGAAAGAGCCGGCTTTTATAGTAAACCGCCATTGACAATGTGGCTGATGTCTATGGGGATGAACGTGTTCGGCTTTAACGAACTCGGCGTCCGCTTTTTCTTTCCTGTCCTAATGATCATCGCGCTGCTGGTCGTGTTTGCTACCATCCGTTACTTCTACACTGAGCGCGTTGCCTGGCTCAGTCTACTCGTCCTCGGGACAAGTCCATTTGTTCTATTCATGTCTCGACAGGCCGTCACAGACGGTCCATTGGTATCCATCATGACCATCGCGATGATGGTCCTCGCTGTTGGATTGTTTGGACCAACCAAAGATGAGCAGGCTAGCCCCCTTCTGAAGGCCACGAGCGTTGCCTTATTCATGACAGTTTGTTTCGCACAACTTTGGGCAATTTTGGCACTTGATAACGGACCTGATGTAATGCAGCCGTATCAAGGTCGAGGGGGCGCAGCATTTAGATTTCAATGGTGGGTTCGCTCTATCTTTGAAGTGGGACATGGCAAAGGTTGGTTTCTCTCGGCTCTAATGGCACCAGCTGGTCTATGGGCGGCGGTGTTAATTTGGCGGCAGGCGTCAGTGCGACGACACATGTTCTGCCTGTTTTATATTTGTTGTGGGCTACTCGTGGCTGCTAAAGGCTGGTTAGGTTGGGCACCGATGGGACTCTCAATCATCGGCTATCTGATGATCACCGGGGAATGGAAAATCCTTAAGGATGCAAATATTCCCCTCGGGTTGCTGATTGTCCTGCTCGCTGGTCATCCCTGGGTCATTGCAATGCTATGTGGTCATCACCCTACTTGGTGGAATCGCTTTATCATTCACGACCACTACAAAAGATTGTTTGCCGGTGTTCACGACTTAGATGATGGCGCCTTTGAATACTTCTTCCAATGGATCGGGATTGGCATGCTGCCATGGATCGCGCTTCTGCCGACTTCATTCATGATGCTCATCTCAAGACTTTCCTCCCGCGCAACTTTAGACCCGCGAAGGCGCTTCGAACTGTTAATGGGTCTGTGGGCTATTCTAGGTTTTTTCCTATTCTCCAAATCAAGCACCAAGTTCCATCACTATATTTTCCCCATCATTCCCCCACTTTGTCTGTTGGTCTCAATCGCACTTGCCCGAATGTTGAGTGGTAAACAGCGTAATTTGGTCTGGAG
>JBMYRY010000636.1:0-1928 GCA_049602795.1 Bradymonadia bacterium | reverse complement strand
CAGGCGACCATTTTCAAGATGCCGAGTACCAACTTTCAACATCTTCTTGTAGGACGCACTACTCGTGCCCTTTTTCTTCTGTGCCGTAGGCGCCTTGACTTTGGTAGTTTCAGTTGCGGCGGCATCTTCTGTTAGTTTTGCTTCAACCGTCGCTTTCGGCATCCCACGACTTGTTTCCAAGGTCGATACTGTCTTGTCTGCCACACCTGTCTGTTCTGTTTTCGTTTCAGGTTTTGACACTGCAGCATCTGGTTTCGGCTTTGCTGCGACCGATGTACTGATGGCTTTGAGCGCTGGCCCGGCATATCGCGAAAACCCTTGACTGTTCTGCGTATAGCTCGACTCGTAGAGTGAGATGAGCCTCTGACGCTCAGCCTCTTGTTCAACCCGCTTCAGATCCACCAGATGCGAGGTCATCATGAGCGCACTGCTCAAGGCTTTAGCCCGTGTTGTCGTCTCTTGGTTATCCTGGATACGACTACGAAGTTGTGGTTCCGTCGTCGCATTCAAAGCGAGGTAAGATAACCATCGCTCGGCTGTTTTCAATAATTCCTTCTGCTCAAGGCTCAGTTCCGCCTCTTGTTTCGTCACCACAACTCGTTGAGCCGGACTCATTTCAGTCGACGGCGCGATGCCCTTCATGATGACAACAGCAAGCACCCCGCCAACAACCGCCCCAACAAGAAACGGTACGAAGGCGCCTCCAGCACGTTCGCTTTCCTGCGGTGCATGCTTACTGGCTGCAGGACTCGAAGTGTCACGAGTCTTCCCTTCTCGAGCAGGAGACGCGACTGGCCCTTTAGTTTGACTCGATAGCAAGGCATCTTCCTGAGGCCTGGGCACGGATGATTCAGACGCCTCTACCGATGTTGATGACGTGACCAATGCCGGCATTGGGGGGACTGACACCGGTTGCGAAATCGGGGGGGCTAACGATGTCTCGGGGATGGGCGGAGCCAATGATTGCTCCGGAGTTAGTCTCGACTCAGCATCTTGTTCTGCTGGATGACTGTCTCCCTCTTCTGATGGCGCATCACCGTCGATAATTGCCGAGATACTAATGGTTTCATCAGCAGTTTCTTCTTCCAACCCCTGAGCATCTGATTCGCCGTATCCTCGCGTTCCACGTCCTGGGATCGGTGGCGGAGTTCGCTTCTCATGCCCTACTGCAGTCTGCATAATCAATGGCTTTGCCGACTCAATCGGTGGTGGTTCATGGGGTCGAGAAGTTTCGTCGGCAGCATCGAGTGTATCAATGGCATTGTCTAATTCTTCAAATTCATCTTCAGGATCGGGCGCATCGAGGGTATTTGGCGGCACTTCATATGATTGCGTTTTGCGCACCCCGACCTTATGGCGACTCAGCAAATAGCTGCCCAGACTCTCCCAATTCTCACCATCTTTGCAGATCATGTCTCCGGGAGTGACGGTGGTCTGCTTAAGCCACTGCCCAAAGGCCTCTTCGGATTCGAAATGAACCTCCTGACCTTTGGCTAGACGAATCGTCCAGCCCGATACAGGTTTGAACTCTGTTGCTGTGGAAAACAAATCATGCGAGCCAGTTTCCATCATAAAGCCACAGGCGGGACAACTAACCGACGTCGCGCTGCCAAATGAAGCGACATACGATTCATCGATCACCGCAGAACAACTTGGACATTTCATGAACACCATCTCCTACTCATCGACTGATTGTGCTTTCATCGCCTCGCGATATTGGATCATCACCTGACGCGAACGCTCAATCTGGCTGGTCCGAGAATATGCAAGAGCCAGCGACGGTAATAAAGTAATATTTTTTTTTGCGACCGTAGCCTTCTCAAGAAACTGAATCGCTGCCGCATAGCGACCTTGAGAAATCGCTTCCAATCCCAAGCGAGCTTGATTCGCATCTGAGACCATCGATTCACGATGCGGCGCAGGCTCAG
>JBMYRY010000635.1:0-1929 GCA_049602795.1 Bradymonadia bacterium | reverse complement strand
TGTCCGAGAAACGAGGAAGGGCTACCGACGGCATGCGATCCTGAGACGAGAGTCTGCGAGGTACAGGTCGTGTGCTGTGATGATGAGCAACAGTGTAGTTATGCCTTTGCGGATGAATGTCAAGACGCCGTGGAGGGGGCTCGGGTTTGCGGTGGCAATACGAATCCGTGTGAAGGACGTTGTTTGGTCGACACAGATTGCGGTAATCGAGATTACTGCAATACGGAGATTGGTCGCTGCGAAGCGGGTTGTCGAGAAGACGGTCGAGGCTGTACTGAAGGGCGAATTTGTAATCCCGAGACTCGATTGTGTGTTCGTCCTACTTGTGCTCAAGATGCTGACTGCGAGCCAGACTTCTTTTGTGCGATCGACGTATGTCTAGAGGGCTGTCGTTACGCGTATGATGATCAAGGTAACGTGGCAGATCCGAGAGGCAACTGTGCGGACCCAACGCTGATTTGCGACACTCGGCACCAATGCAGTGTACCGGATACGTCGTGTTTGAATGACGAAGCATGCGAACTTTCTCTTAACCAATTGGGTGCCTATTGCGTTGCGGGTGCCTGCCGACTGCCTTGTTTCGTGAATGAAGACTGTAACTGCGTGGCGACCGATGAGGTGGACTGTACACCGCAAGAGGTGGCGGACGGTTTGAGTCAAACGTGCATCATGGGTCGTTGCGTTGATGGATGCCGTGATGATGACGCAGAGCCGAATGATAGTTTAGAAGCGGCTTCTGCCCTTGTTTTTGACAGTGAATTTGATTCGGGTGAACAGGGACCATTCAAGGCATGCGATGGTTCTTTCGGCGGAAACGTAGACTATTTCAGCTTCGTGGTCCCCGAGGATGGAATGACGATTAAGGTGTACGCCTCGTTCACGCATGCGGATGGTGATGTTGACATTGTTTTGTATCGTCCCGATGGAAGTCAAGTGGAAGCCCCGTTGATCGATGGACTTGCTTTCGACTCGAGCTACCCGAAGTGCGACAAGCAGGGCACGTCATGTACAGACAATGAAATGATCAATTATCCATCGACGGGGACTCGAACAAATCCAAGTGGTGTTTGGTCGGTTAAAGCGAGGGCGATTGGTATCGATTCGAATGTCTATAGCCTCAGGGTAGAGCTAGCCACAGGCGCTGGACCAGATGGTGCAGAAGTCGATGATTTGCCATCGCTTGCGACACTGCTGGATGTGCCAGGTATGACAGACTCCACGGTGATCAATTTTCGAACGATTCACGCTGACGACGAAGATTGGTTTGCGGTCCAACTCGGTCGACGGGACGGCTTCAATGCGCAGCTTGAGATCTTGGGGAACGACGCTGGCAGCCGAGACAATCTGGAGCTTCAATTGTATCAGGCGGCAAGCACGAATGAGCTAAATGCCGGAGAATGTTGGGACGGAAGCGCCCCCGTTGAGAGTCTTTGTCCGTCATTTTTGTCCGCGAGTCCTCTAAATGAAGACCCGAACAATGGCCCGCTGAGTGTCAGCATTTCCATTCCGAGCTTCAACACGTTGATATCGGATGGCATCTACTACCTTCGAGTTGTCGGGCTGACTGAACAGGACATCTCTCGATATCGCTTTAGAATGGACGTGACTCGCTACTACCCACTTTGTTTTGATGATGAGGCGGAGGCGAATGACACTCGGCAAACAGCTTTCAATTTGATGATGCGAGATGAACTGACTCGGGTTGGTTTTAATGGCAATCTCGAATTGAGACCGGGTGATCAGCGGGTGACGAACTTATCGGTATGTGGAAGTGATGTGGATTGGTTCCGCTTTGATATTGCCAACGGTGATGTCGTGGATGCGCGCGTTGAGCGTCAAGAGTCTATGGTCATGGGCGATACAACAATTGAATTGCACGATGCCGCCGGTAACTTGATGCCGATTCCCGTCGGAACAAATCAGAATGCA
>JBMYRY010000634.1:0-1932 GCA_049602795.1 Bradymonadia bacterium | reverse complement strand
GAAAAGCCAGGGCGCATGAAAGAATAAATCATCGACATCATACGCCAGACCCACGCCTCCTGGATTTCGTTTACGGTAATTTCGAATCTGTTTGCTTAATTCGTGCGTCGTCTTCGCCGGAGTCTTGACAACCTTTGGAGAATAATAAAGCGCCAAAGTCTTTGCGGTTGTCGGCATACCGTATAGTTGGCCCTCATAGACAAAAGCTGCCAACGCCGTGCTATGAATCGAATCAAGGTCTTCGGGCTCAACCCATAATCCAATGGGCTCAACAAGTCCTTTCGCAGCCCAATCCCCCACAGCATCATGAGCGAAAATAAAGGCATCAGGTCCATTACCTCGAGGCACAGAGACACTGATTTTATTCGCAAACGGTTCGAAGGGTACCGCGACGGTCTTTACTCGAATCTCTGGATGAAGGGCCTGATACCGAGCGAGGCTCTCTTGTAAAAATCGGTGCTCAGTGCCCCCGCTCTCATAGGCGTGCCAGAGTACTAAGGGCTTCTCGGCATCTGATGATGCCGGGTTCAGGGTTGAGCAACCAACGAACCAAAAGCCGAAGAGGGCTAGAAGCCAAGGTCTCATCGTTTCCATTGTCACGAGTGCATTGACTCGGCTAAGCGACATCTCTAAACCCTTGCCCCTGTCGTTAGGTCAAAGACATGAAGGTTTTCCGCATTCAATGCCATGGCGAGAACATCACCAACAGCCGGAACCCAACCGCCATCGACACGACCAACGATCGTCATATCATCGAAGGTACAATGAACCAGGGTTTCATTGCCGAGCGGCTCAACTAAGCTCACCTCAACATGCTGGGTCCCCTTCTCCGAAGGGGTCAAAATAACATCTTGGGGGCGTACCCCCAGACAATAACGACCGTTCGCCAGTTCTCTCTCAAACGCAAACGTGAAGCTGCCAATGGACACGGTGTTCCCCGTGATCTCGCAATCGAGCGTATTCATCGTTGGACTACCAATAAACTCACCCACAAAGCGATTGGCAGGGCAACCGTACAATTCCAAAGGCGTGCCAATTTGTTGGACAACGCCGTCTTTCAGTAACACGATCCTATCGGCCAGCGTCATCGCTTCAACTTGGTCATGAGTCACGTAAAGACTGGTCGCGCCTAGCGTGCGATGTAAGTTGCTTAATTCAACACGCATCTTAAGGCGAAGGCGAGCATCCAGATTTGACAGCGGCTCATCAAACAGAAAGACATCCGGCTTCCTTACGATAGCTCGCCCCATGGCAACCCGTTGTCGCTGACCACCCGACATCTGTGCCGGCTTTCGGTCTAGCAATTGTTCAATCCCAAGTCGTTGAGCAACATCACGAATTTGCTCTGCGATCTCCGCCTCGGGTAATTTTCTCAGACGTAAACCAAATGCCATGTTCTCAAACACGGTCATGTGAGGATAGAGCGCGTACGATTGGAAGACCATAGCCACACCTCGGTCCCGCGGTGCAACATCATTTACACATCGTCCGCCAATCCAAAGTTCACCTTCAGAAATGGCTTCGAGCCCGGCGACCATCCGAAGCGTCGTCGTCTTGCCACACCCAGAGGGTCCAAGCAGAGCGATAAACTCACCGGAACTAATTTCAAGATTAACCCCTTTGACTGCCTCAAAACCGTTTGGGTACCGTTTTTTCAGATTTTTTAGTACAACTTCGGTCATGACTCCCGCGCAGTCAGTTAATCAGTGAAAACGTGGGAGTTCTAGCGAGTTCCGCACTGAGATTCAAGCAAAGAAAAAAAACAAGCGAGATGCTAGCTGCACTCCATTCAGGTCACATAAAATACACTCGCAAACTCATGGTCAAAACCAGCGTTCAGAAACTGTTCTCTCTGCGGGTTAGAGTAAGCGGCATGTCACCGAAATCATGGGGGAATCACACTTTGTTTAATTTTTTGTTTCCCATCTGGTA
>JBMYRY010000633.1:0-1936 GCA_049602795.1 Bradymonadia bacterium | reverse complement strand
AACACAAGCACGGGGCCCGAGACGTGCTCCATAGGCGAAGGTGCGTGTGCTCGGTCAGGGCGGTTTGTGTGCACAGAAACCAGCGCAGGCATCTTCGAACTCGCTTGTGATGCGATTGCGGCAGTGGGTCAGGATGAGGTCTGTAATGGCGTGAGCGACGACTGTGATGACAACATTGATGAAAACGTCGCTGAAGTCGGTCAAGCTTGCGTCAGCGCTGAGACTGGTGTGTGCGCAGTTGGGGTTTATGAGTGCCGAACCCAAGGTAATCAGACTGCATTGTATTGTCGACCCAATGTAGCGCCCGGTACACAAGTTGAGGTCTTCAATTGCCTAGACGATGACTGTGATGGTGAAATTGATGAGGACGCACCGGGCGTGGGTGAGGTTTGCCCGGGCGGTGGGTTACCCGATAGTTATTGTGCCTTTGGCAAGCGCTTATGCGTGGGTGATATTAATCCCACGGTCCAGTGCGTTTCTAACCAACCTCGAGCAGAGTTGTGTAACGGGATCGATGATGACTGTGAAGGCAATATCGATAATGATGTAGAAGGTTTCGGAGACCTGTGCACGATGGGGCTCGCCGAAGATGTAGCTGGCAGTAATTTGTGTAATTACGGTGTTCAACTCTGTCAGGAAGTAAATCCGGGTGAATTTGGGCTCGTTTGCGTGTCAAGCACGGTGCCCCGGTGTGAGGTTGGGGGTTCTAATGCCGACGAAGATTGTGACGGGATCACGGACGAGTCAACCGTTCGTTTTTGTGGAGAACCTGAGCTTGCCTTAGAGCGTCATTGTCTTGGCGTGGCGCCCTATGCCGTTCCAGGTGGGGGCGTTGATGATGGGCTTCATATCGGCGTTCGGCATGGCATCGATTCAACCGGCAAAATTCATTTTTCCCGGGTCAGTAATGCGGGCGAGATGATCTACTCAAGAATCAACGCGAAGAATATGGAAACTCGGCATGTGGTGATTGGTGTTCAGATCGAGGGGACGAGGGCGAGTGATGTCGAACTCTTAAGCGATGATACGCCCGTGGTGGCATTTACATTACCACCACCGTATGGACCCTTCGTATTTTTCTCTGATCGGTCCGAACCAACAGAGCAATCGCACTGGCGATATGATCAAGTGGATCCAACCAGCTGGGTATCCAATGACGTCTCCCTTGTTGAGTTTGGTGGAAAATTACGAATCTTCTATCGCAAGATCACCGATACCACCTGCGAGACAGGGCGGCGGGCCGGCAATCGCAGCGACTTTGCCTGCGCGTCAAGTTTGATGATGGGCACCTTGGAGCAGTCAGGTTGGGTACTGACCACCGTAAATCAAACCGCTGGTGGGGCGGTTGGTTTTGGCGTGACTCACGCCTTGAGTGAGGACCAAGCTACGCTTCACATCGCTCATGGAGACGCATTGAATGGTAATCTCATTGTAGACAGTCTTAATGGTGGACAGTGGACTCGATATGCTGAGCCTGCGGCGCCAGTTGTGAACAATCGACCTGCGGTGCAAGGTACATCCGGTATGAGACCGAGCATTGCCGTGATGCCAGATGGTATCGTGGTCGTCCATAGCTCATGGGTGGGTCGAGAAATCGATAATGAATCTGACTCGGGTCGATTAATTGCCACGCGGTATAATTTTGCCTCCGAAAGTTGGTACAACGAAAGTCTGTCCTATTTGGGAGATCATGTGGGCGGTGGTCAGTCCGTTGCGAATCTCTCCGGTGCAGAATGGATATTCGCTAGAGAGAGATTCCGTACCGCCCTCGCCGCAGCGGATCTGGATGCGCTTAACTTTGGTCGAAGCACAGAGCCTAGATTGTCACAAGAACTCATAAGCTATAGTGATTTCGAAACGAGACATTTGTTCAACAATCTACAGTTGTCTTCGGACGCATTCGGCTTGCCGTTTATGAGCTTTAGTGATCAGCCCG
>JBMYRY010000632.1:0-1945 GCA_049602795.1 Bradymonadia bacterium | reverse complement strand
GTTTCTATGCGCAAGGACCAGGAGTCAAAGTTGATGCCTTTTTCGTCAACGCGACGGCGGGTACCGAACTCGACGTCGGAGCCCTACCCCTAGAACCCGTCATTGGTGTCATCAAAGGCGTGGTTTTTTCAGTATCAGGACAGCCGGCTGTTGGCGCCATTGTATCGGCTGATGACGAATTTGAGTCCACGATTACCAACACGGAAGGCGAGTTTTCGCTTCGAGCGTATGCGGGTGAACGCGTAATCGCGATTTCTTTCGAAGACCATTACGCATGGGCGTCCTCTCCCATTAACGTCGAGGAAACCAACGAAGTGATGATAGAGGATCCGATTTTCGTATTACCAATCAATGGCAAACTTCAGGGCGCAGTAAGACTTCGACAGTACGCCACCCCGGCGCGAACACAAGGCTTACAATTTGAGTTAAGACCAAAGACAACTGATGAACCGGAAACAGATGCCCAATTTGCGCGAGATAATCGGGTGATTCGACGGGACTTTGACCTCACAACCGACGGGCAGATTGAGTTGAGGAATGTTGTGCCCGGCGAATACACCTTGACCATCAGCGCCTCTGGCTACGACCCCTATCGACGCCCGGTTGTCATTCATCCAAATCGCACAATCGCTCTCGGCATGATGGAGCTAACCCACGAATCGACGGGTCCAAACGCAGTCTCGTTTTCAGGTCGACTTCGTTCCGGTCTCAGCGGTCTAACGGCGGTGGCAGTCGTGGTATCCATTGAAGAACCGACCGAGAGAGTGCCCTTTGTTACGGTGCTCACAGACTCCACTGGGCGTTTTTCAGTGCCCGCATCCTCGTCTGATTACTATCATATCTATGCCGATGTAACGGGCTTTAGAGACGTGGACAAGGGACCCTATCGATACGACCCCGAACGAGGTTTCATCGACTCGGAAGATGAGCCACCGGACATCAACCTCAGCGCTGCTGACAATTTGTAGCGCCCCCCTAAAATCAACCAAAACAAAAGGAGTAAAGCTGATGGGCATTACGGTGATCACCGGCGCCAACCGAGGGATCGGATTGGCAATGTGCACCCAACTCGCCGCCCGTGGTGAGACGGTTGTGGCAATCTGCCGAACGAGTTCCGAGGACCTAAATCAACTTGGTGTTCAGGTCATTGATGGCATCGATGTGTGTGATGCACAGAGCATCGCTACCCTCCCCGACCGTCTCGATCAACAACCAATCGACGTGTTAATCAATAATGCTGGACGTCTTCGTCGCGATTCTCTCAACCAACCCGACGATGAAGAAGTGATGAGTCAGTTCGTGGTGAACGCGGTCGGTCCATTACGGCTTACCCGGGCACTGTTACCTCTCATGTCCTCGGGATCCAAGGTCGCGCATATCACAAGTCGTATGGGCTCCATCGCGGATAACACCTCCGGCGGAATGTACGGATACCGAATGTCCAAAGCGGCACTCAATGCGGCAGCAAAGAGTATGACGATTGACTTGGCGCCCAAGGGGATCGCCGTTGCAATTTTGCACCCTGGCTTTGTAAGAACGGGCATGACCGGCGGCAATGGGTTGGTGGACCCACCCGAGTCAGCAGCGGGTCTGATCGCCCGAATCGACGAATTAACCCAAGAGACGAGTGGCACCTTCTGGCATATGAATGGTGAAGTCCTCCCCTGGTAGGAAGACCGCCCTCACCCAAGGCAAACTGCCATTGCGAGCCCTGACGTTAAGGTGCAAGCGCAAGCCCGGATCGCCGGATAATCTGGTCCCTTGCTCACTTACTCACTCCTTGGAAAAGAACCGAGTAAAAAAAACACGGTCGGGATCGAAATGAACTTGACCTCAGCGCCATGAATACATAAAAAGGGAGTCCGACTTCGGTCGGCAACTGTTCCGGCATAGCTCAGTTGGTAGAGCAGGCGGCTGTTAACCGCCTTGTCACTGGTTCGAGTCC
>JBMYRY010000631.1:0-1964 GCA_049602795.1 Bradymonadia bacterium | reverse complement strand
CATCAGTGAGGCAAAATTAAACTTGCCAGCAAATACACCAATACTGCCTGTCAATGTACGCTGGCTTGCAAAGATCTGTGGTGCACCTACTGCGACGTAGTAGCCGCCCGATGCGGCGACGTCTGAAAAACTGACGACGATAGGTTTCTTTCGACTTGCTCGAGTTAATACGCGCCACATCGTGTCTGATGCTGAGATCGTGCCGCCGGGACTATCCACCCGGATAACAATACCCGCAACCGATGAATCCCGAGTTAAACGCCTCAGTGCGTTTCTAAATGTAGTTGAGCCTGTTGCTTCGCCTTGTGAAAAAAGACCCGTGGGCGTTTTGCCATCAATGATATTGCCAACTACGTAGAGAACCGCCACTTGCTTCTTTGAGCCCCAATCCCCATCGCGGCGATTGAGGAACGAAGCGGCAGAGACAAGGTGCGTACGACGCCCAAAGCTTTTTCGCAAGTGTCGTTCGGCTTGGTCAAGGTGGAGTTGATGGTCTACGAGTGTGTTTGACTTGAGCATTGGACCGGAGTGAATGCCTGCGGATATCCAGGCATCAACCGTATTGAGGTCAACCTTTCGACCGCTCGCAATATCTTGGCGGGTCGTATCAAAGATGACATCGACGATGTTGTTTTGAGAGGCCCGACTCGCGGGCGAAGGTGTAGCTTTGGTGAAGGTTTCTGGCGCGGTTTTGTGTTCGCCGGTCGTTACAAATTCTGCTTCAACGCCAAGTTGGTCGAGTAGCCCCTTGATGTGAAGAGACGTCATTGTGACGCCCGTCAAATCATACCCACTTGTTGGAGTGGCAATGATTTCATCGGCAGCTGTTGCAATGGCGTACAGTCTTAGGTCGGCAAAGGGGAGAAAGACAAATACGCGTTTCTGCCTTTCTTTGAGACGCATAATCGCTTGCCTTAATTCTTCGCTCTGTGCCCAGCCTCCATTAAAGCCCCCTAACTTGATCAGAACACCATCCAAATCATTTCGACGACTCAGAGCATCTAAGGTTTTTAACGTATTAAGGAATGGCGCTACTGCGCGCGGCGAAAACCATCCAGTGATGCCATATTCGGTCCCCGTGTTGATCTCCAAGGTGGCAATTGTTGCTCGTCCACCGAATCCTGGCGATGTGAGTGGTTTGTGCGGGCGGGCGTTGGCTCTCAGTCGGGTGCTTAGCGCTAAGAGTGTATTCGTGTCCCCAGATGTTTCACGGATGCCTGTGCCGGACGCAATACTAAGCGGTCCGAGGGTTCGGAAGGATATCATGCCCTGCTGTTGTTTGAATTCGGGGTTGTGTGTTCCGGTTACACCGACCTCCCAGCGGTCAAATATCCTGGAAAACCATTGCGCGCCTACCTGGCTAAGGGTGTCACGAGAATCGAGTGTTCCAAAGATGCCCAGCCGGTGGTTATTCCCCATGGGTCGAGTGGTAAGACCAAGTGTTGTGGTTGGCTTTTGCCAGGCACTGGAAGCGAAGATTGACCCTCTGGCTACATCGGAGAGAACAACACCCATCGATAACCAGTGAGTTGGTCTGAACATGGCAGACAAATCGGTGACTTGGCGGTTGTTCAGCGAGAATGTGCGGGTACCGAGTGACCATGAACGGCCGTTGGTGATTGCTGCCCCAAATCGAAGGGGCAGGCTATCTTCCCCTGCGCCGAAGGTGCGACCAAACCCCAATGCGAGCCAGTCAACGAGCTTGATGCTCATATTTAGGTCTGTTTCAGACTCGACGTCTTCCGCGATGAATTCGAATTGACTGTCTAATGTCAATTGGAATGGCGTACCAAGACCCATACCCGAGGGGTTTGATACCAGGGCATCAGCATGGTCGGCGTCGCCCGGTGAGTGAAAAAGGTTAGTTTTCACCTGAGCATATGTCGTTGCGGACATTAGCATGGCAATCAGAATCATTGAATCAATGTAGGTCCGTCTCACTCTCACTCTCACTTGTCCTTCGT
>JBMYRY010000630.1:0-1964 GCA_049602795.1 Bradymonadia bacterium | reverse complement strand
AGTTTTTGGATGAGCCTTGCCTGGAGCTTCTGGTGCAACCATAGGACCAGCGAGTAATTGCGAAAAAAATCCACGTTTTGGGCATAACCCCACAGTGTAACTATAAATACAACAAACCAAAAAGAATAAACGCGTCATTAAGGCTAAGTTGGCAGTATTTTCAGTTGCAGCTGAGCGACATAAGACGCGAATCGCCGGCATTGCAACCCGGCTCGACGAGCGGAGTTCGACTAAAGCACTGCTAAAGGCTGTGGGACTGACCATCTGGTCCATCGTCCGGGTCGGCTGGCCGGCACTCGTCTACCTTTTGATTGCGATCACACTCATTCGGTTTGTTCGTTCGGTTCGGGACAAAAAGGAGAGAGAAAGCGAGCAAATCGATAGTGGTCAGACCCATGAAAATTTGCAACGGCTCGAAAACGAACTCCGCCTGGCTCAGGAAGCTGAAGATGAAGAATTGGTCATGTCGCTACATGAGGAAATCGGTGTCGTCGAGAGCCAACTGAAGGATCAAGGTCAACGAGTAGCCACGATCGCGCGCGTCGCCGCTCAAGCCATCTCACTCGTGATTTACATTGCCACGACCTTACTCGTTCTTGACGCCTTGACGGTGGACATTGGTCCGATACTCGGTGGTGCAGCTATCTTCGGACTTGCCATCTCCTTTGGATCTCAATCTCTTGTAAAGGATGTCGTCAGCGGATTCTTTATTCTTTTGGAGAATCAGTATGCTGTCGGGGATGTCGTCAACATCAACGGAAAATCCGGTGGCGTCGAGAAGATTACTCTTCGGAGAACCGTCCTTAGAAACTCCAAAGGAGAAGTACATAACTTGACGAATGGGAGTATCACGTCCGTCACGAACATGACGCAAGGATGGGCACGCGTGGTCATGCACCTCGGCGTAGCATACGGAACCGACATCGACTTCGTAAAGTCCGTCGTCAATACCGTCGGTGAGCACATGTACCAAGAAGAAGAGTGGCGTTCAAAGCTCACTGAGAAGCCCAGCTTTGTTGGCGTAACAGCTTTTGGAGAAAGTGAAATCACCATCCGCGTGTGGTGCAAGACGAAAACGTTTCAAAATTGGAGCGTGGAGCGGGAGCTAAACATCAGACTCAAGACGGCATTTGAGGAGGCAGGCATTGAAATCCCCTTCCCCAAGCGTGATATTAATCTAGTGATTACAAAGCCCGAACTCGATAAAACATTAGGGGCATCCTAACGTCGACTACTCAACATCTCCGGTGGGGGCATCAGTCAATACCCCAATCCCTGAGTTCACCGGTGCCGGCTCACCGTAGACAAACATCTCATCTGCCCGAATCTGATCTTCTTCGGGAATTTGATAATCAATCGGCGAGACCTTCTCTAGCCCAAACTCTTTCCGAGACAGCGAAATATAATGGTGACCAATGTCCACTTGATTCCCTTCGGTTACCTGCTGTCCCTCGGCATCGATCCTGGCATTCATCGTAGCTTTCTTTCCCGAGTAACAGACGGTTTTGATCTCCACGAGTTCCTCTGCCCAGGCGAGTAAGTACATACTGCCAGGGAATGGTTCGCCCCGAAAGTCCGTCCGCAGACCGTAGCACAAAACGGGAATACCAATCTGGTCACAGATCAGTGTAAGCTGTAGCACTTGTTTGGCGGTTAAAAACTGCGCTTCATCTACCAAAACGCAATCCACGCGCTGATGACGATTCGCCGCACGGACCGTCATAAAAAGGTCTGTACTTTCCTCAAAGAGGTTAGCCTTGGCAGCGAGCCCAATGCGAGACGAAATCTGAGGTTGACCTGAACGATTGTCTAGCTGAGGACAGAAGAGCAGCGTTCGCATCCCACGCTCTTGATAATTGTAATTTGACTGAAGCAGAGTAGTGCTCTTTCCAGCATTCATTGCTGAGTAATAGAAGTAAAGTTTCGCCACAGGTCTGCCTTTCGTCACAACTCCAATTATGTCA
>JBMYRY010000629.1:0-1968 GCA_049602795.1 Bradymonadia bacterium | reverse complement strand
AACACGCCGCTGGTTCGCCTTAATCGGGTTGTACCGAATCACGATTCAGAAATCGTTGCAAAACTAGAATTTCTTAACCCGCTTTCAAGTATCAAAGATCGCGTGGGAAAGGCGATGATTGAAGATGCGCTGGCAACGGGTCGTATTAACGAGGATACGGTTCTCATCGAGCCAACCAGCGGCAACACCGGGATCGCTCTCGCGTTTGTCGCCGCCGTCAAAGGGCTGAAACTCATCTTAACAATGCCCGAGACCATGAGCGCAGAACGACGTGCTTTGCTTCAGGGGCTCGGTGCAGAAGTCGTTCTGACGCCTGCTAATAAAGGCATGCACGGTGCTGTTTCCAAGGCAATTGAGCTTGCTGAAACAATTGAAAACGCGATCATCTTGCAACAATTCTCCAATCCATCGAACCCTCAAATTCATGCTCGAACGACAGCCGAGGAAATTTGGCGCGACACCAACGGACAGATCGATGCACTCGTCGTAGGAATTGGCACCGGCGGTTCTATTTCGGGTATTGGCTCCATGCTGAAGTCCAAGAACCCTGCGTTAAAGGTATTTGGTGTTGAGCCCAACACCAGTGCTGTTGTCAGTGGCGGACCGCCAGGTCCTCATGAAATTCAGGGCATTGGGGCTGGCTTTATCCCGGAGAATCTCAATCGGTCAATCATTGATGAATGCATCCGAATCTCGGATAACAAAGCATTCGAAACCGCGCGAAAACTAGCGCGACTAGAAGGCATCCCTGCAGGCATCTCTTCTGGGGCAACGTGTGCCGCAGCGATTGAAATCTCGCAGAGACCTGAATTCCTGAACAAAAGGGTGGTCGTCATCTTCGCCTCAAGCGCTGAGCGCTATCTTTCTACACGCCTTTACCGAGAACTATTAGGTTAGCTCAACTCGTTGCCAGATGGCTGTATCGGGCTCGCCGATAAGCAACCTGACGAGACATTGCTGCGAGATCATTATGGGAGCGATTAGCTTAGCTCAACTCGTTGCCAGATGGCTGTATCGAGCTAGCCGATAAGCAACCTGACGAGACATTGCTGCGAGATCATTATGGGAACTATTCACCATCACCCATAGGCGACGAAGTTGCCTCGCGGCTTCTAAGTATGGATTTGGCTCCAGTGCGTATTGCGTCCAAGTCACAAAGCAGTCACAACCATCGACTCGGCCTTGAGCCCGAGCCCCCGAAACGTCGCGTTCCCGATCCAGTAGACGTAGGTCAAGACTGTGACCCTCAACCAACGTATGCAATTGTGTTTTCAACTCCGGGGCTGCACCATAAATGAGCATTCTTCGGACGCCAGCTCCAACCGCCTCACACACCATGGACTCGAAAAATCTCCTGCCCTCATCCCCATTACAGATCTCACACGCGTTCTGATCATCGACGACGATGGCAATTCGACCCTGACGGCTCACACACTTACGACATAGAGTATTTGCACACACTCTTCGTGTATGCTGCCTCAGAAGACCTTCAAAGCCTCCGTGGTCAATCTTTTCTATCGCATCAAGAAACAGGTCGGCTGTTTTGTCGTTCTTAAGCAACCCTGTCAGTAAGTTTTGCTTCATTCGAAGTGTTGTAACGCCAGCCTTGGTCAAAGCAAGGGCAAGCCCATCAGTCTGTGATGCGCGCTCCAACTCGAGCGCTCTCGCACGCCATGCAACCTCGCGTTGCTGAGTCGCTTCTAGGTCAGTGACTACACTTGAATGGTCGATTTCTAGATGCTCAAGGTCAAGCTTCAATGTTTCCATCACCTCAAGTCTCGTTTGAAGTGTTGCGCACGTCGTATCAAGAGTCGTTCGCTCATGCTCAACCTCTGCCATTTGAGCCTTAAGCTGATCTAATTCAGCGGCAAGACGATCCCGGTCTGCTAGAATTTTCGCATTCTCAAGAACGACATTTCGACTCGACTCGACTTCCCTCTGCAAGAGATTAACTTCGTCTTGCGCAGC
>JBMYRY010000628.1:0-1970 GCA_049602795.1 Bradymonadia bacterium | reverse complement strand
GTGCGGGTCCGCTACTCAAGGGTTGCGGTGAAAATACTGCCGCCACCAACCCGATGAATTATCCCGCTTTAGACACACCTTTAAAGCTGTTGGGCGACCCGGCGAAACCATGGTGGGTACGAGACAACTATCGCCCGGTCTTCGATGAGATCGAGTCGTTGGAACTCGAGGTCATTGGACACATTCCGCCGGAAATTACTGGTACTTTCCTCAGAAACGGTCCAAACCCGCATGCAGATGATCCAAGTTTTTGGTTTCTCGGAGACGGCATGCTCCATGGAGTTACCTTTGAAAACGGACGTGCCCTCACCTACAGGAATCGGTACGTAGAAACACCGAGCTTGGCTCAGCAAACGCCAACACTCTTGTCCAACTTCGGCAACACCTCTCTTGTAGAACACGGTGGACGAGTGCTCGCTCTGTATGAACAAGGCGTCCCGTTTGAAATCGAGTCAGACACATTAAGGACAAAGGGGGTTTTCGACTTTGGTGGCGACCTGATGTCGGCAATGACGGCGCACCCCAAGATCTGCCCTTCCACCGGTGAGCTTCTCTTCTTTGGATATGGCATAGCCGCCCCGCATCTACGATTTTATATCGCAAACCCCGAAGGTGAAATCACCACGTCCGAGACCATCGACATCCCACGGGGCGTCATGATGCATGACTTCCAGATCACGGAAAATTTTGTAATCTTCTTTGACCTGCCGTTGGTTTTTGAACTGGTGGATGGGTCTTCGATCCCCATGAGGTTTCGCCCAGAATACGGTGCCCGCATCGGCGTAATGCCCCGAAACGGCACTAACGCCGATATGCAGTGGTTTGATGTGGACCCCTGCTATCTCTTTCACACCTACAATGCGTACGAGTTGAATGACGAAGTGATCGTCGAGGGCAGTCGACTAGACTCGTTTTGGTCCGACGGATTCTCCCCCGAAATGCCCGCCGGTCGACCGTGGAGATGGCGACTGAACCGCTCAACCGGCGCAGTGGAAGAGGGGCAATTTTTCGACACGCTCATGGACTTTCCGGTCATCGATCGACGCGTGCAGGGTGCAGACTACCAAATGCTCTATGGGCTGAGGCAGGTACCAAGTTCAGATGATTATCCGCTCCACCCAGATGGTATCATTAAGTTCAATCGTAATACGTCTCGATTGGACCAGTGGGTTACGGGTGATGCAGCGCAGCCAGATGAGCCCGTCTTCGTACCTTCAATTGATGGGCGTGCCGAAGACGATGGCTGGCTGATGAGTATGGTCTACAACCGAGCTGATGATCGATCAGAGGTTGTAATCCTCGATGCTCAGCGAGTCTCAGATGGTCCTGTTGCAAAGGTGTTGATGCCGAGGCGAGTCCCCTTCGGCTTCCACGGACTTTGGATCCCAAGCTCAATAGATCGCTGAGCCAGAGCTTCGCGAATACATCGCTTCAGACCACTAAGCGACAGAGGCAATCCTCGCAGCCCCCTAATAAAACCGAGAACTCAAAACGCCGGGCAATACCTCTGGATCACACATTCGGCAGGGCCGATATCGCACTCTGGATCGTTTTCAGTAAAGGGTGTTCCCCCTAAAAACGTCGAATTATCGACGTGTTGTGAACAGGCGCACACTCCACTCAAGTCTACTGACAAGCCTGACGGGAAGACCCCCTGCCCCGACCAGTCTTTCTTTCGCTCGTCTGTGGGAAATCGCGCCTCATCAAAAAGATTATTGCCAGAGAAGATGCTCATTAAACAATCTTCCTCCATGGGTAAAGACAGTCCTGACAAATCTGAACCACTTAGGTCAACATCATGTACAATGGAGCCCGTCAGTGTCGAATCGTCAAAGCTCGCACCAGCCAGGTTTACAAAATTTCTGAACATTGACCTGGAAATTCTTGTGTTCACAAATCTTGTATTTGGCAAATGAGCGTATTCGAACCTCGCATTGGCGATTTTGGTATCCACGAATTCAATGGGGCGA
>JBMYRY010000627.1:0-1988 GCA_049602795.1 Bradymonadia bacterium | reverse complement strand
ATGAACGCCAATATATCCTTCTTCGTGACTCGACCGTCGAGACCACTCCCGGTGATCTGAGCGATATCCACGCCATGCTCTTTAGCGATCTTTCGGACCACTGGCGTACTCTTCGTTCGCCGAAGTTCAGCAGCGGATGCGTTCGATGCAGGCACCGCAACCTCAGCCGAGGGCGTTGCAACTGGTGCCGCAGCTGCAGCGGGTGCGGATTCAGCATCTTCTGAGGCATCTGAAGCTGCCGGACTACTTGCTGGCGCCTCACCTTCGGCTCCGATCACCGCGACGATTGTACCAACCTCAACGGTTTCACCAGCCCCGACTCGAATGTCTAATAAGACACCGCCTTCGGGAGCCGGAATCTCTGCATCAACTTTATCAGTTGTGATTTCAAAGATCGGTTCATCGCGATCGATGGACTCTCCCACCTCTTTCAACCATCTAACGATGGTCCCCTCTGCGACAGATTCGCCCATCTGGGGCATTAGTACTTCAATTGCCATCTCGACCTCACTCTGGATCTCGTGAAAAAATTCTTGTTCTAACTCTAATACTCGACCAAGCGTCTCGCTGCCAGTTCTATGTCATCGGTTTGCGGAAAGAACGCCTGCTCTAACTCTTTATTGAACGGAATGGGCGCATCAATTGCGGTTACTCTCTGCACCGGTCCGTCTAACCATTCAAACGCTGATTCATTAATGAGCGCGGTAATTTCGCCCGCTAATCCGCCCGTTTTCGTATCCTCGTGCACGATCAACACCTTGCCACATGCCTTGACACTCTCGACGATGGCGTTCACGTCTAAGGGTTGCAATGTTCTCAAGTCAATGATTCGGGCATGAATGTCAGATGCCGCCAACCGCGCTTGAACCTCCAAGCAACGATGCACCATTGCCCCATAAGTTACCACGACCAAGTCTCGCCCATCGCCGTGTGTACGCGCCTCCCCCAAACGACCAACCACCTCCGTGCCCGGCAACGGTTCCCGCAAGTTAGGGTTTCGGTACAATGCTTTATGTTCAATGAATAGAACCGGATTTGGATCTCGAATCGCAGCTTTGAGTAAGATCTTTGCATCACTCGGCGTTGCCGGTGCCACCACCTTGATGCCTGGCGTCTTTACGAAATACATTTCCATGCTCTGACTGTGGAAAGGTCCCCCACCAACGCCACCTCCACCAGGGCCACGAATAACTAATGGAACGGACGCGCCCCATCGATAGTGACATTTTGCTGCAAAGTTCGTAAGCGAATCAAAACCACAGGAAAGGAAATCTAGAAATTGGATCTCCACAAT
This sequence comes from Bradymonadia bacterium, assembly GCA_049602795.1. Classification (GTDB taxonomy): domain Bacteria; phylum Myxococcota_A; class Bradymonadia; order UBA7976; family UBA1532; genus JBMYRY01. The sequence goes on along the minus strand of JBMYRY010000627.1, from coordinate 694 downwards.
CGGTCGGCGGTCCATCAATGCAGCACCCACCGCAGCGCCAATCATGCCGGCCTCTGCAATCGGCGTGTCGAGCACCCTCTCTTCACCAAACTGCTCAAGCATGCCCTCAGTGACCTTGAAAGCACCACCGTAAACGGCGATATCTTCACCCATGATGAAGACACGTTCATCTGCCTCCATCTCCTCGATCAGAGCTTCTCTCACAGCCTCAAGATAGGTTTTACCTGACACGACTCACTATCCTACATGTGTATGGCGTGGCCCAACGTTGCGTGTGCGGCTTCAACAATCGCCTCGGACAACGTTGGATGTGCGTGGATGGTGTTTGCAAGTTCTTCAACCGTGCACTCAAGTTTGAGCATGGGACCAACTTCTGCGATCAAATCCGTGGCATGAGGACCAACAATGTGGACACCCAAGATTTCTCCATACTTCGCATCCGCCACAATTTTGACAAAACCACTCGTGTCGTTAATGACTTTCGCTTTGCCCACCGCCGTGAATGGAAACTGACCAACCTGCAACTCATAGCCGGCCTCTTTCGCCGCCGCCTCGGTCAGTCCTAAACTACCCACCTCCGGGTTAGAGTAGGTACAATTCGGTACTTGTCGATAATCGAGAGGCTGGACGTCAAGTCCTACAATATGCTCCACCGCCAAAATCCCTTCCGCGCTCGCCGCATGAGCAAGCTGTG
>JBMYRY010000626.1:0-2002 GCA_049602795.1 Bradymonadia bacterium | reverse complement strand
CAGGGATTTAAAACCAATGGCAAGTGGCAAACGATGATCTTTCCCGTCAGCGACCTCCTACCACGATGGCGCGGGCGGCAGTTGGACGGTATGCCACCTCTCTTGAGCCAAGACGTCACCGGTGTCGGATTCATCATCGCCGACAAACGCTCGGGTCCATTCATCCTGGAAGTTCGGTCAATTGAAGGATTTACCCCCTTGAATTAGCCATTGAGAGCGCGCGGTGCCAAGCGCCATAGGTTTCATCGTTAAATAATACAAACGTGATCTCTTCGATCAAACTTGGCGCGTCTACTGCCGCAGCCACAGCGATTGTCGCCGCTTCATCTAGAGGATATCCATAGACGCCACACGAGACGGCTGGCAGTGCGATACGCCGAATACGATGCTGCACCGCCAAGCTAAACACAGCATCATATGCGGCACGCAATTGCGCTGGATCGGTGGGAACCCCGGTGTAGATGGGTCCGACTGTATGAATCACCCACTTACACTTAAGCCGACCAGAGGCTGGGGTAATTCTCGCCTCACCGGTTGGGCATCGAACCCCAGGAGATGCTTCGCTCACAGCTTCGCACGCCGCCTTTAGCCCCGGTCCAGCAGCCGAGTGTATTGCGCCATCAACACCACCGCCACCGAGCATCGCTTCATTTGCCGCGTTCACGATGGCGTCCCCCACCCATTGGGTGATGTCACCTTGAATGAAGTGTATGCGTGACGCCTGAGGCGTTCCTCCCATCAAGACCCCCTTTTCCTGAACTGAGAACACAGCGCATCGAATGTATCCTCGACTTCTTGCAGAGTTCGAACACGCACAAATCTCAAATGGTTCCATTTTGGGTCCACGCAATCTGCACTGTATTGGCGTCGAATCTTCGGATGACTTTGCCACGCATGAAGCCATACATTCTTCTTTGGGTCAGTGGAAAATAAGGCGCTTATGCCCTCACGATTGTCGTTCCACAACCGTTTCCGGGCAATGATTCTCTGCGCACTACGCTTGAGTAATCTTGGGATCAATTGATGCCTCGGTAAGTCGATCCAAATCACATGCGTTGCCTCTGACCACACAGAAGCACGGACCAGTCCATAGTTACCGTCGATCACCCAGGATGTGGACGACTGCATGAATTCAAACACAGCTCGACGCATATCTTCTGGTGGCGATGGCGTCCAATTTTCCAGGTGATATAGTGCGTCCAATTCAAGCCATTCAAGTGCCAATCTTTCGCTCAATCGCTTTGCAAAGGTACTTTTTCCTGAACCACTCACGCCCACGACAGCGATTCTCACAGACGACATATCAAGCATCCCCCTTCACCTGGGCATCATATCTCCAGAGTTCGGACCGATTCAACTCTCACCGGTAATCGGTCTCTGCTCTGCAAGTGGATGAATAAATGGAAAATGAGCGAGCCACATCAAAATCTTTCGCATTGGTATCCATCCGCTCTGCCAGAACAAATATAGTCTACTCACGCGTCAGGTCTTCTACTTTCATTGTGCCTCAGCTACAGTCAGACATGGAGAAAAGCGATGCATCAACCGACATCTGATTCGACGCCCATCCGAGTGACTCGACGTCGAGCATTAGGACACTTGGTCAACGCCGTGGGCTTGCTCGCCCTTGGTGGATGTACCGGCGACAGGACACAACGTACCTCCAAACGACTCGATGCCACTGTCCGCGCCTTGAATCTACCTAAGACAAAATACGCGGGTCTGCCCTTCAATCTTAATCCTGAAGACTTTCACATCCACAACCGTAGTCCACTGGCTCTGGAAACCAAGCGTAAGCAAATGCCAAGCACAGCCATTACGCCGATCGAGAAGCTCTTTGTCCGCAATAATTTGCCCCGCCCGCCAGAGCATTTTGTGTCTAATCCAGATACATGGTCCCTAAAGATTACGGGCGTAAAGAAGCCGACGACGCTTACCGTTAAGCAACTCAAAGCGCTCGGGGATCCTACGTCACGGTTAACAGTCCTCCAATGCTCAGGGA
>JBMYRY010000625.1:0-2006 GCA_049602795.1 Bradymonadia bacterium | reverse complement strand
GGTGATTCCTGTCAGAGGCGTTATTTCTGGTGAAGGACCTAATGGCGGTCTCACGAGATATGTTTTGTCTGCGTTAGAACGGGCGAAGCGAGATGCCCATGTGAAAGTTGTTCTTCTTGAGATAGATTCTCCCGGGGGCGGAGTGACGGATTCGGATCGAATTCATCACGCACTGGGGCAGTTGAAAGCATCGGGCAAAAAAGTCTACGCACTGTTTGGTAATCTCTGTGCGTCTGGTGGGTATTATATCGCCGCGGGCGCCGACAAAATTTGGTCACGACCTACGAGCATAACAGGGAGTATTGGTGTCATTGTACCGTCATACTCCGCGCAAGAGTTGTTTGAAAAATTGGGCATTGTTGACCAGTCGATTAGTAGTGGTGCAAACAAACAAATTTTGAGTGCAACTAAAAGCATGACGCCGGAGCAGACGAAATTGATGCAAGGACTTGTTGATGAGATGCATGGTCGATTTGTGTCGTTGGTTGCGCAAGGGCGCGGTTTGGCTGAATCAGATGTGAAGCTCATCGCTGACGGCCGCTTGTTGACCGCAGAGCAAGCCTTGGAGGCGAAATTGGTCGACGTTGTCGGCTACAAAGACGATTTGATTAAAGAGATTCGTGAGAGCGTGCAAGAAGAGTTGATGATCGTGCGTTATCAAGCGCCACAGACCTTTCTGGAACTCCTCATGGGAAATCATTTCGATTCGTTTCTTGATAGAGTCTTTGGACGGGTCACTTTCGGGCGTTCAATGCCAACGTACGTATACCCCTAAATGTTTGGGGATGAATGAATAGTCAGGAGAGTAAGCGCTGTGGAGCTTGAGAATGTCACAAGATTGAGTGTGGGTGCATCGTGGCAAGGTGCATTTCCAAAAACGTACTGGGAACACTTTAACCTGCTTGAGTTACCTGCTGAGAAACTTGCGACCGTTAAGCGTCGAACAGTGGTGAACTGGTATGGTGACGACCAGGCGAAGACCTTGGTCGTGCCCTTTATGCCAGCCTTAGATAGTGGGGTTGTTGACACTGTGATGTTCGACTCTGTCGCTCCCTTTACGACTTTTGCTTCCTCGACCATTGTAATGATGCAAGTCGCTAATCATATTCGCCCTACGAAAGCGAACCGTGAACGGATCCGACAGTCCTTGGAATTCTTGAGTCGGAACGGTCTGTCTGTTGCTCTGAGTGCAGAGGGTCTGTGGTCTCTGGAGGAATTGATCGAATTGGCAGCTGAAACAGCGAGTAGAGTGGTCGTTGACCCGCTTGATGAGGAAGTGATGGAAGGAGAGGTCGAGGCGCCATTCTACTACCGAATCAAAGGGCGCCGTGGGTTCCAAAATCAACTGACCGACCATGAACTTCACCTCGTTCACCAACGCGTTCAAGACGAAGAGGCATACGTAAGTTTTGGCTTACCTGGATTTTGGTCTGATGCCCTTCGGTTTAATCGCCTTTTGCAACAACAAGACGACTTCTGGGGCTAAACGTGAAGATCACGGCGGAGCTTAGTCTGGAGGGCTATACCATTCAGCACATGTTGGGCTCGGGGGGCATGACAAATGTGTATCAAGCAACCCAGAACAGTCTCGGACGTACCGTGGCTGTCAAGGTACGTCGAGTCGTGTCCAGAGAGCATGATCGTATTTTGCGGGAGCGCTTTATCAACTCGGTTCAACTTCACAGCCGCTTGAATCACCCGAACATCGTATCCGTTATTGACTTAGTTCAAGCACCGAGTATTGATGCGGCCGTGTTGGAATATTTGGCGGGACCAACGCTCGAACAGGTCTTGGTCGAAAGTGGACCTCTCGACTTGCCTACGGTCATTGGCATTGCGGGAAGTGTCTGCGCTGCCCTTTCGTATATTCATGAGCACGGTGTGGTTCATCGAGACGTGAAGCCATCGAATCTTATGTATGACTCATCTGGTCGAGGTAGCACCCTGAAGTTAACCGATTTTGGGGTTGCTAAGGGGGAAACTCAGGTATCGGAATTGACCCTCAA
>JBMYRY010000624.1:0-2007 GCA_049602795.1 Bradymonadia bacterium | reverse complement strand
TTGTTGATCACCCTCTATGTTGTGAGTGACTTTGGCGCTGTTGCTGTCCTTGATTGCGATGTGCTGACCTGGGTTTTGTATACTGAACGAAACAGCCGAGTGGTTTTTGAAATCGGTCTGCTCTTGTTGGTTGCCGTGTTGCCCTTAGTGGCTGGTATTCGATGGCTGAGAGCGGATGAGGTTAGCGAATATGCTCTCGACTTTAACCAAATCACGAGACGCTCTTTGAACGTGCCATCGGCAATTGGTTCGTATCTTCTATACACGATGATGGCAGGTGTGGGGGCTGTGTTTCCAGCAGCCGTGCTCATCCAGTGGATTGTTGAAGGCTATACTCAAAGTATTGAGTTCATTTCATTGCTCGAGCCGTGGGTGACGACTGCTCTTTATGCAGTGCTTGCTTCGCTTTTGACGGTTTCCATCGCCATTTGGGTTTGTTGGCGGATTTATCGCGGCGCTGCTAATCGCGCCTTACTCGACACGTTAGTCTATTTGCCGAGTAGTCTGCCTGGGGTTTTAATTGGTGTGGGCTTATTGCAGCTTGTCTTAGGCATAAAGCGTTCCTCAAGCGCTGCCGCTGATGTTTTTGGGTATTTCGAGATGACTGGCGGTATCTTATTGGTTGCCTACTCGATGCGTTTTCTGGCCCAAGCATATGCGGCATTACGACCAGGGTTTAATCGACTCGATCCACAAGTCGATGAAGCGGCTCGTAGTCTAGGTGCCTCTGAATTGACGATATGGCGTGCCATCCGCATTCCCGGGTTAGCACCCTCTCTAGCGGTGGCGTTAGCACTTACGTTCTTGAGTGTTTGTAAGGAACTCCCGATCACCTTATCCTTGATCCCGCTGGAACAAAAAACACTGGCCTATGTGATCTTTGATGCACAAGGAGAAGGAGCGCTGCCCGATGTTGGGTTGGCTAGCTTTTGTTTGTTGACAATGATCTTGGTAATGCAAGCCTGTACCCAATATTGGAGACGCATTTATGGATGATCAACGCCTTAAGGTCCGTAGTCTCGGTGCTCGGTATGCGCAAACAGACGTCTTCAAAGGCTTAAGTTTTGATGTTAAGGGCGGCGAATTGCTGGCGATCATGGGTCGGTCTGGAAGTGGCAAATCAACATTGCTTCGCGTGCTCAGTGGCTTTGTAAAGCCGTGTGAAGGTACAGTCGCGATCGATGGTCAAGTTGTAACGGATGGACCACGTCTAGCGGTGCCAGCTGCACGCCGTGGGGTTGGCTTGATGTTCCAAAATTTTGCCCTGTTTCCACATATGACCGTGGCGGAAAATGTCGGCTTCGGCATCAGAGGTCATGTGAATCAAAAAGCGCGTGTCAGTGAACTGTTGACAGCCGTTGAGTTAAAGGGGTTTGAGAGTAGAAAGATCGATACATTGTCTGGGGGGCAAAAACAGCGTGTAGCCCTGGTGAGAGCACTTGCACCGAAACCAGCACTCCTGCTGCTCGATGAGCCCTTTGCCAATCTGGATGTCCAGATTCGCCGACCAATTGCGGAGATGCTTATTCATCTTCTGAGGTCCACGGGCACCTCCGCGGTGATGGTTACTCACGATGGGCGCGAAGCGATGAGTCTGGCTGATAAAGTTGCGATTCTTGAAAATACGCCCGGTGGAGCCGCCACCATGAGCCAATTTGGTACCCCTGAAGAGGTCTATTGGGCTCCAAAAACCAGTACGGTTGCCGCACTGACTGGTCAGGTCATTATTGTGGACGGGGAGGGGAATGGTAATCAGGCTCAAACGGCGTTAGGCGTTTTGCCGATTCACCCCTCAACGCACGGACACGTTCGACTGATGATACGTCCGTCGACCCTAAACTGGGCGGTTGTAGAGGGAGAGCCGGCGATTGTAGATGATGCCTATTTTTGTGGACCCGGCTACACGCTTGCTGTGCGCTGTGGTGACATCCGATTTGAACTCTTCAATGCCAAACATAAGCTGGAGCCTGGTACGTCATTACGCTTCTCATTAACTCAGCCCGCAAC
>JBMYRY010000623.1:0-2008 GCA_049602795.1 Bradymonadia bacterium | reverse complement strand
GCGCGATACGTTTCAGATTACCTGATGCGGCGCGCATAATGTTCTGTCCTGTACGGACACCCCCAGTAAATGAGACCAGATCTACGTTCTTGTTTTCAGACAATTCTGCGCCCACGGTTTCTCCAGCGCCCAGGACCAGGTTGAGGACGCCGGAGGGCACACCCACGGCTTGGGCTAATTCACATAGACGAATGGACGTGAGCGGCGTTAACTCGCTCGGCTTTAAGACCATGGTGCATCCAGCAACAAGGGCCGGTGCGAGCTTCCATGATGCTTGAAGAAGCGGATAATTCCAGGGACAGATTAAGGCGCAGACGCCAATGGGCTCATGGACTAGTGTACTGCTTGAGTTCGGGTTGGGAGAGGTGAGTGTTTGATTGCTGTCTTGTTCGCCGAGCTCTGCATAATAGTCAAAAACATCGGCGATATCGCTCATATCCCAGGCGCTCTCAGTGAGTGTCTTGCCCGTGTCTAGGGTTTCAAGACGCGCCAATTCATCGGCGTGTTCTCTCACGGCAGCAGCGAGTTTACGCACAAGACCCGCACGGTGAGCAGTACTCTTACTGCGCCATTCACTTCGTTCAAAGGTCTCCCGAGCAGCGTCAATCGCCGCTTGAGCATCAACGCGACTGCCCTCAGCCACGATTGCCAAAGTGGACCCGTCATGTGGATTGATGATCGAACGTGTTTGGTTAGACTGCGCGCCTATCCAATGGCCATTGATAAGCATGTTCTTCTGAGTCATTGGGTGGTCCTATGCTGATAAAAGTCCGCTGATGAGGGCGCGAGTGGAGTATTGCCACGAATCATGTCGGCCGCTTTTTCGGCGATCATCAAGACCGGCGCAACGATATTGCCATTTGTGACTGAGGGCATGACCGATGCGTCCACAACTCGAAGCCCCTCAACACCGTGCACACGCAGTTGAGGATCCGTGACCGAGTCAGAGTCAGTGCCCATTCGACAGGTGCAGCTTGGGTGATAGGCACTTTCTCCCTCACGTGCAATGAAGTCGAGGATTGCCTCGTCGCTCTGAATCTCTGAACCGGGTGCTAATTCTTCACCACGAAACGGTTGTAGTGCGGGTTGTCCGAGTATGCGCCGAGTACATCGAATCGCCTCTACCCATTCGCGGCGGTCTTGTTCGGTGGAGAGATAATTGAATCTGATCGAGGGATATTCATCTGGATCGGTTGATCGAATCCGGACCCACCCACGCGCATCGCTCAGCGTTGGACCAACGTGGACCTGATAACCATGACCGGCATTGGGAGCCGAACCATCGTAACGTACGGCAATGGGGAGAAAGTGAAACTGTACATTGGGCAATTCAACGTCTTCGTTACTCCGAATGAATCCTCCAGCTTCAAAATGATTGCTAGCCCCGATGCCGCGTCGTCCAAAGAGCCATTGCGCGCCGATCCATGGCTGTCGCCACCAGGAAAGGGCGGGGTAGAGACTCACCGGCTGAATGCATGCATGTTGGACATAAACTTCGAGATGGTCCTGCAGGTTTTCGCCTACACCAGGTAGATCTTGAACCATGTTGACGCCCATCGTGGACAATCGGTTCCCTGGGCCTATGCCTGAATGCTGAAGAAGTGTGGGGGAGTTGATTGCCCCGCCGCAGCAAATAATCTCTCCACCTTTTGCGGTGCTCAATCGTTTACCTCGTCGGTATTCGACGCCCACAGCTCGTCTACCCTCAAAAATAATGCGTGTCGCCTGAGCTTTGCAGATTAACGTGAGATTCGGCCGATGTTTGACCGGATGATAGTAGCCGCGGGCTGCGCTCCATCGACGCCCTTTGTATGCGGTGCGATCAAAGCTTGAAAACCCTTCTTGCTGGTACCCGTTGACATCATCGACACGAGGATAACCAGCTTCTTGCACAGCGTCGAAAAACGCATCAAACAGCGGGTTGTTACACGCAGGGGTTGTCAAAAATTGTGGGCCAGAATCGCCGTGGTAGGCATTACTGCCTGCGAGTCGGTTCTCAAGTCGGCGA
>JBMYRY010000622.1:0-2025 GCA_049602795.1 Bradymonadia bacterium | reverse complement strand
AATGCAGCATTTCGACGAGGTCGTTCAGGCAACATTGGATGACGTGCCGCCAGTCTCATATACCACGAGCGTCAGTGATGGATGGGGCAGCTACTATCGACTGTTTAGCACAGGATTTTCCGAAGCCTCTCAAACCAGTACCTTTGCGAAGAGCGGTACGATCTCCCTTAAAGACAAGGACGGAAAACTGCCCTTAGGGTGGGATGGAACCTATGCGCGCCACCTAAACGATCTTTTGGCAGATGACCGCCTTGCTCGAACCATGCTTGAACGCGCCCAACATCAACTGGGGGCGCGCCCAATCGACACCGGCAGATACGATATCATCATTGTCAATCGAGGTATGGGCAAAGTTCTCGGTCCTCTATTGAACCCACTTCGCGGCTCTTCAATTCAACAAGGACGTTCGCTCTGGAAAGATCGACTCAATGACCAAATCGTCTCCAAACACCTTACCATCTGGGATGAACCACACCGCATCCGTGGTCTCGGTTCCTCTCAATTCGACGGAGACGGCTTTGAAACATGCCGACGTCCCTTGATTGAAAACGGACGACTTAAGACCTTTTTGATCAATGATTATTACGCTCGAAAGCTCAATTGCGAGCGTACAGGAGCAGACACCCACAGCCTGGAATGGACGCTCGGGTCAAAGGATCTTTCTGGTCTGGTTGGAGAGGTTCACAACGGGCTGTTGATTGAGCGTTTTCTCGGCGGAAACTGCAACGAAACGACTGGTAACTTTAGTTTTGGATGTGCCGGACGACGTATCGAGAACGGTATCATCACCACACCATTTGCCGAGGCAAACCTGTCAGGACAATTAGAAACATTCTGGAAATCACTTCGCCAAATCGGTAACGACCCACTTGAGCAATCCAGCAATGGCGCTCCATCATGTCTCTTCGCTGGTGCTCAAGTAAGCGGCAATTAAGCATCGAGATAGACGACGAACCGCACACCTCCTACTTTAGATTGATAAGTACAGTTTTCCGATGCGTAAAATGCTCAAGCATGGCATCGAGTGACGCCTCTTTGCCCAGACCGCTGGTCTTGTACCCGCCGTAGGGTAAAGTGGGCTGAACAACAAGATTTTGATTCACCTGGACAAAGCCAGCTTCGAGTTCATGGACGCCTCGCATTGCGGCTTGGAGATCTTGAGTCCAAATTGATGCAGCCAATCCGTATTCCGTGTCATTCGCAATTTCAAGTGCTTCATCAAGAGTATCAAACGTCAAAATTGCCGTTACCGGCCCAAAGATTTCTTCCCTGCATACTCGATGTTCATTCGTCAGCCCAGTGATAATGGCGGGTTGAACAAATAAGCCGTTCGCAAAACGAGACTCGGTAGGCAATTGACCACACCGATGAAGGGTCGCCTCTTCCGAGCCTTCGGCAAGATTCAAGTAATGCTGTACTCGTTCGAATTGGTTTGGTGATACGATCGTGCCAATATCCGTTCGCTCATCGAGCGGATCACCAATGACCATTGCATCAACCTTCTCCACCAATTTTCGCACAAATTCATCCACAATAGAGCGATGAACAAGGATGCGACTCGCAGCAGTACAACTCTGCCCTTGCCGAGTAAAGCGCACGCCGGTGACGGCACCTGTGACCGCCTGCTCGAGGTCTGCATCCCCCATCACGATCATCGGGCTCTTACCGCCCAATTCGAGGGTCACCGGGACAAGCTTTTTGGACGCAGCCTGATACACGATTCGACCGGTCTCAACCGAACCTGTAAACGTCACTTTGCCCACGTCAGGATGCTCCGCCAGCGGTCCTCCACAAGGTGGACCAAAGCCTGACAAAATATTGAGTAAACCTTTGGGAAGAACCTGATCGATCAACTGGCAAACGCGTAAACAGCACAAGGGCGCTTCCTCTGCCGACTTGACAACAACCGCATTACCGGCAACCAACGCCGGTGCGATCTTAAGTGCCATGAGATACATGGGAACATTCCAGGGAATAATCGCTCCTACGACCCCAACGGGCTCCCGCAGAGTCATCGTAAGCACG
>JBMYRY010000621.1:0-2026 GCA_049602795.1 Bradymonadia bacterium | reverse complement strand
CCAAGGGTAAGCATCTCATCACGAGTCCAATTGAGCATAAGGCGATTGTTGATACTGCTAGATGGCTTGAGAGGAATGGTTGCGAGGTCACGTGGTTACCGGTTGGAGATGACGGACTCGTTAAGCCGGAAGATGTTCGTGCGGCGATCCGGCCAGATACGGTTCTGGTCAGCTTGATGCATGGCAATAACGAAATTGGTGTGCTCAACCCTATCGCGGAGATTGGACAGATCTGCAAAGAGCATGGTGTTTTGTTTCACACCGATGCCGCCCAAAGCGCTGGGCGAGTGTCAATTGACGTCAATAGAGATGGCATTGACCTACTCTCTCTTTCTGCTCATAAAATGTATGGGCCGAAAGGAATCGGGGCTCTGTACGTTCGACGAAAGGCGCCTCGAGTTCGATTAGCACCTCTGCTTCACGGTGGCGGGCATGAACGTGGGATGCGTTCGGGTACTTTGCCTGTACATCAAATCGTTGGACTGGGGATGGCGGCTAAAATTTGCCATGACGAACTGGAAACGGAGTACAAAAAGACGATTGCGTTGCGCGATCGCTTGCTTGCGAAGTTACAGGCAAACGTCCCGGAGATTCTGGTCAACGGGAGCATGGAACACAGGCTCCCTGGCAATTTGAATGTCAGTTTTACGTATGTTGAAGGTGAGTCGATGTTGATGGCACTGCGTGATGTGGCAGTCTCAAGTGGCTCAGCCTGTACTTCATCAAGTCTTGAGCCAAGTTATGTGCTGAGAGCAATCGGCTTAGATGATGAAAATGCCCATTCATCAATTCGATTTGGTATTGGGCGATTTAACACAGAAGAAGAAATTGACGCGGTCGCAGACCTCGTTATCTCTTCTGTCGAAAAACTTCGTGCACTTTCTCCATTGTGGGAAATGCATCAAGAGGGTATTGACTTAAAATCGATAGAGTGGACGGCTCACTGAGCGTTCTGGAGGATATCATGGCGTATAGCGACAAAGTAATTGACCATTACGAGAACCCGAGAAATGTCGGCACATTGAATAAGGCTGAATCGAATGTAGGTACAGGCTTAGTGGGCGCACCTGCCTGTGGTGATGTCATGAGGCTACAAATTCGCGTAAGTGATGAAGGGCTCATTGAAGACGCAAAGTTTAAGACCTACGGCTGCGGCTCAGCGATTGCGAGTTCGTCGGTTGTGACCGAATGGGTCAAGGGACGAACGATTGACGAAGCGTTAGAGATCAAGAACAAGGACATTGCTGATCATCTCGCACTACCTCCCGTCAAAATCCATTGCTCAGTTCTTGCTGAGGATGCGATTCGGGCTGCCATCGAAGATTACAAGTCGAAGAAGGTTGAGGGGTAATTATGATCAGCTTAACCGAATCTGCGGCGAGTAAGGTCGAGGAACTCATCAAGGGGCGTGACGGCGACACAGCGGGTCTCCGAGTAGGCGTACGGGGCGGGGGATGCTCGGGCTTCACCTATTTTCTTGAGTTTGCAGATGCTGCGAACAAGGGGGACCGTGAACTTGAGAGTTATGGCGTGCGCCTGTACGTAGACCCTAAGAGTTTTCTGTATCTTATGGGTACTGAAGTTGATTATGTCGATAGTCTTGCTGGTGCGGGATTCAAGTTTGTTAATCCAAATGCTCGACGTACCTGTGGATGTGGTGAAAGCTTCAGCATGTAAAATTGCACTGTGTTTCATTGCGCTCTGGTTGAGCGTACTCGGGTTCGTTTCCCGGGTGAAACTTGAAAATGCAATGCGATGATAACTTCCCGACAATACAGCTTTTAATTAGGATTCAGCTATGGTGCAGCCAGATGAAGTACAGCGTTGGCATTGTTGGTCTTGCAAGACGCTCATCGGACGCTCGGAGACTCGCTGCGCTGCATGCGGTGTCTTGCAGCCACCAGATCCGAATCTGTCACATTTTGCTCGGTTTGAGCTTCCCCAAAAGTTTAGTTTAGACCAAAATAAACTAAGGCATGCCTACCGATTGTCACAACGCGACACACACCCTGATCGCTTTGTGTCA
>JBMYRY010000620.1:0-2030 GCA_049602795.1 Bradymonadia bacterium | reverse complement strand
TTTTGAGGGACATCGTGTGACCAAATAGTCTTTCGACTAAGTCGCTGATTTTGCCAAACTCTTTGCTGACAAAGCAAAAGCTGCATACCGAGGTTGCTGCGGTCACTGAAGTGGTGGCAAAAACGCCCTCAACCAGTCTTGGTGGGTCACCTTTGAATGTGGCAGGAAGGGCATGCTGCAGGGTGGACAGTAATGCTGGGAACGTTGACACGCCTGCGGCTTTCAAGTCTGCCTGAGTTATAATGAGCCATAAACCTCTCGTTCGAGTGCCGAAAGGACGAGCAATGCCTTTAGCAATATGACCCATTGTCTGACGCGGATTGAGTTCAAGTGGCGCCCGGAGTTTGTAGGTCCCGTCATCTAAACGAACGACCATGACATCAAGACCATGACAGCCAATAGCGCCACCTTTGATTAATTCCGGTAAGAGTGCTTGGACCATTGCCTTGAGTGTTCGTGAAATCCAACCAGCGTTCCCACCTGCCTGAAAAATAAAGGGTTTGAGCTGAGTTGGGGCGGTGTCTCCGAGGTTGCCGAGTGCCGTACCACGGTACCGACCCTGAGCGTCGGTAAAGAAATGGGTTAAGCCGATTTCTCTGAAGCGACCATCGCTGGTTATCTTGAAGAGATATGAAGCATCGAGCACATTCGTGTACCACGGCTCAATGATAACGGACTTCTGTTTTTTAAGGATACGATTGATCCACGTCCATTGTTCATTGGTAATCTTTCCGTGCAAGACTTTGAGTTGAGCACCGCCTGAAGTCCCCAAGGGGGCCTTGATAACAATGGTTTTAAAGCCCAAAGCCGTAAGGGCGTCAATCTCGCGCTGGATGGTGTCTCGGTCGTCTATAGCCATTGGAAGCGGCGTGGTGATGATGTGAGATTTGATGGGCGGGGATAACGCCTCAAGCCAGCGGTCCGCTTGTTCGGTTAGCCAGGTTTTGGAGTAGAGCGGTTCCAGCTTCTGAGCGGTTTCGATGAATGGTTCTCCGTGTGCTCGTGCCATTTTTTCGAGTGGTTTTAGGGTGTGGGCAAGATCAGGGGTCCATCCCCATGGTTGAATTCGGTTGAGCTTACGCCCGACGAGAGGATGATCTCGTTTCAGAGTACCTCCATGAATTCGAGACGAAATGAATTCTGGGATATGATAGCCGAGCGACTTGAGGGTGGATAAGTGAGGTGTGTCGATCTCGTTTTCAACTAATACGACATCCTCGGGTGAGCAGATGAACATGGGGAGAGTCTCAAGGTCTGCTGTGAGTGATCGGGTTGCTCGTGAAGCTGTGTATCCCTTAGAGCCGTGAGCGATGGATCGTTCGACCCAGGGATTAAAGATAAAGACATCAGGCACGCGACCTTTGCTATGCGTAAAGACCTCCAACTGGTCGATAAAGGTATCGTCTAGTCCAGCTTGACGACGATGTGACTTAGAAAAATGCCGTCCTTTAGCCCGTGCTGGAGTAAGCGGGTAGACTAAGGCGTCGGTGTACTTTTTCCACAGCGATTCCTCTGGTTCTAAATCAGCACGGAAAAAGTTGACGCCATGGCGGACATGGGCGATTTCATCTTGGAGAACCGTCTGCATGATAGCGGCGGTTGCGCGATCTCCTGCCAACTCAAACTGCTCCTTATAGAAAAGGGAAAAGTCGATATTGGCTTGTTCAAATGTTAAGGACATACCAGCTACAAATTGGTCTACACTCTCCACCTTAGACAACAAGTCCCAGAAGAATGAGTTGAGGGGGATCTCACCAAATTCCACGCCAAGGTGTTGCATTTGCTCCAAGTAAAGTCTCATGTGTTTTTGTTCGTCACGCATCGTTGCAATGAGGCAACGTCGAAGGCGCGATGGAGCTTTGGGGAATCGTAGCAGAGTTAACGCCATAAGTTCGAGGGCTAGGAGTTCGTGATTGGCGAAGAAGTGTAGAACCCGACCTCGGTTTCGTTCACAGTCAAGGTCGGCCGCGCGAGGAAATCTCGTTCGCTGGGACTTTGGCGCACATAAAGTTAATCCGACTGGTCTAGTG
>JBMYRY010000619.1:0-2044 GCA_049602795.1 Bradymonadia bacterium | reverse complement strand
CTCGTTCAATCTGTAGTCATACCCGAAGACATCGATCAAGCGGTGGACCGATGGCTTGTGGGGGCATCGGTGGACCCCGAAAACCGGATTAGAGGCGAGGCGCGTGAGGACAATAATATTCGGTTTTCTCCGACTCAGCTTCAGGTTTCAGGGGCAACTGGGGGTTGCCGTGAAGACAACAACGAGCCGAATGACTCACGTGGCGAAGCTGTGCCCGTTGCGGTTCCTGGCATCAACGACTTGGGAGCTTGCGGCAATGTAGATTGGTTCTCAGTTGATGTGCCACCCAATAGTTTACTTTCAGTGACGGTTAGCGAAGACACGATGACAAATTCAATCCGGATGAGATTGGTGGACGCTGCGGGTCAAAGTTTAGCAGAAGCATCTCGAGGCTCCAGCAGGTTAAACGCCTTCGCTATCACAAGCGAGATGCCCGACGTTGTCTTTATAGAAGTCAGCGCCGGCATTCCGGAGGTGGCGTATGACCTTGGGTTAACCATTGCGGATCGAGGCATCGAAGGTCATTTGAAAGCACAAAATATCGCTGTATCCCCGACGGTCGCTCAAGCGGGACAAGCTGTGCAGGTTTCAGGTCGGATATTGAACGCGGGCACGGCAACAGTGTTACCAACTGAGGTTGGTTTTTTCGTTAGCAGTACACCAGGCTCACTCGGTGCCACATTTTTAGAAGGTGTTGAGCTTGAACAATTGGAGGCTGGCGCTTCCGAGACTTTTTCGGTGAATGTTACGTTGCCTCCGGTACTCGAAGATGGCGCTTATTTTATTACCGCGAAGCCTGATGTTGGTGGGGTGACAAATTCGTCGCTTGCTGACGACGAAGCCTGGGATCTATTGGTCGTAGATGAACAGGGCGCCTGCACTGCTGATACGCTGGAGCCTAATCAGAGTCCACATGTCAATGATGGACAGGGCAGTGGGATTGTTGAACGAGTGCAGCCTGGCGACTATGAGGACTTGTGGGTCTGTAACACCGATGATGACTGGTACGCAGTAGAGCTAGAAGCGGGACAGAGACTGTCCGCTTCTGTGAGCTACACCGTGTCGGACGGGGACGTGGAACTGAGTCTTTATGGCTCTGATGGTCGAACGGTTCTCGACGAAAGCGCGTCGCTATTGGGGGTTGAGAATGTGGAATTATCACGGGTGACGCAATCTGGGGTTTATTTCCTAAGGGTCTTTTTGAAGACTGGTTCGCCTCGCAGAGAGAATTCGTATTCATTGAGTCTTGCGGTTGGTGATGCGGACGCATGTCCGGATGACACATACGAACCAAATGGAGAGCGGATGAGTGCGCCGTTACTACGGGATGGCACGCACGATTTGTTTCTGTGTGAATCCGACCAGGATTGGTACCGATTTGCGATTGCGGCCGGCAATACGGTGAGCTGGCAATTAACGAGTGGCGATGCGCCACTTCGGATGTTTCTTTACGACGAGAGCGGCTTGGTTGGTGAGAGTGATCGTCGTATCGTTCATCAAGCTCGACGTAATGGCACCCACTACCTTCAAGTCGTTGCAGATGTCCCGGGCGAATATGCCTATCAGATTCGAAGTTCTGGGGTAAGTGGCGTTGATCTCGCACTCGGAAGCATCAGTTCGTCGAGAGCGTCAGTTACACCTGGAAGCGGATTTAGGATAAGTGGACAGGTCGAAAATCGGCGAGGTGATTTTGCCACGAATGTTCTCGTACAATCTTACCTGTCGTCTACACCGGAAGACTATGAGTCTGGGATTCTGTTGGGAGAGACTACGGTGAGTCGAATCGATGGTGCCGGGGTGGAAGCTTTTTCGATGCGCGTGCAAGCGCCGGGGCAACAGAGTCTTAACATGTTAGGCATTTCATCACCCGGCGAGGGGCACATTACTGCCGTTGTCGATCCTGACCGAAGTGTACCGGATGCTCAATTTTCGAATAATGTACTGAGTACCGACATTAGTTTTGTACAGGGCTGTGTGGATGATGATCCGAACGATAATGAAGGACCAACCACTGCGAGCCAGCTTGGTGCATTATCTTTGATTA
>JBMYRY010000618.1:0-2064 GCA_049602795.1 Bradymonadia bacterium | reverse complement strand
TTCTTCTCTAAGTGGATTGAGAAACGCATCTAGTAAGGCGCTTTTACCCATGCCGCTTTGTCCATGCAATCGGATCACACTGGTTTCTCTATGTGCATGAAGCATAAAGGCTCCGATGAGCATGGATAGATGATGTTCACGCCCGATGAGGTGATCCGTTGCGGACATTGATAGGGCACTTACAGACAGTGAGAGGCTTGCTGATGGTTCAATGCCTAGGTATTCCATCAGCCGGGTTTCATTTAGACGTTCTTTGGGGTCGCATTTGAGTAGTGCAATGCACAGCTGTGAAAGGTCAGCCGGGGCACCGGGGACGACAAGACGAGGATCGGGACCGTCTTGCAATCGTTTGTCCAGTGCAATCTTTAGCGGTTTACCCTTGAACGGCAGTTCATTCGTCAGGGCTTGGTAAAGCAATACGCCCACACTATACCAATCTGCAGCAGGAGACGGTTTACGTCCATCTGTTTGCTCAGGGGCCATGTATTCTAGAGTGCCACTGATACCTCTCACGTCTCGGTCGTCCTCATCTTCAAGCCGTGTTGCTAAACCAAAGTCGAGAATTGTTAAACGGCCGCTCTTGTCAACGAGCACGTTCGATGGCTTGATATCGCGATGCAAATGACCGGCGAGATGGAGAGTCGAGACACCGCGTACGAGGTCCTCGGTGGCCTTTCGAAGTCGAAGCAAGTCAGTCTCATACTCTCCTGAGAGAAGATTGTACGGGCGCACCCATTCCAAAAAGTCTACGCCTTCGACGTATTCCATCGTAAAGAACCATTTTTGAGACTCGTGATGGAAATCATAGAGATTGATGAGGTTGCTGTGAGCCAGCTCACTTAATCCCCTAAATTCGTTCTTGAATCTTAGGATGCTGTAAGGGCTTTCAGAGCGCAGTAGTTTGAGAGCAACCTGATGACCACGACGGCGGTCGTAAGCGAGATACACGTTACCGGTTCCGCCTGAGCCCAGACGTCGAATGACTTGGTATCTTTCAGTACCCTTGAATTGTTCCACCAAGTATTTGGCTCTCTATCCCGTTAATCGCATCCGAAATATACGAATTTCAAGCTCTGGCGGCTAAGACTTTTTAAGCCGGAGTATCAAATTGTACGAGATTTTGACTATCGGGCTCGATACGTAATGCGACCCCGCGTCAGGTCGTACGGGGAAAGTTCGACTGTAACCTGGTCGCCAGGTAAAATACGGATGAAGAACTTACGCATCTTCCCCGAAACGTGGGCGAGCACTTTGTGACCATTTTCCAGTTCAACCCTAAACATTGCATTGGGTAACGGTTCAATCACTTTGCCTTCTACTGTTATTGCTTCTTCTTTTGCCACGTATCCTCCAACGTTGATTTGGCAAGGTAACACTCACGCGCGGAGTGTACCGACACAGCCGCATATAGCAAGCTCAAAAATTAATCAGGGACATTACTTTGTTATGCAAATGCGTTTAATCCAGTAATTGCCCGCCCAATGGCTAGTGTATGGACCTCATGAGTCCCCTCATAAGTATAGACACTTTCGAGATTGGCGGCGTGGCGCATGATCGGGTATTCGGCGGATACACCATTCCCGCCCAGAATCGAGCGGGCGCTTCGAGCGATTTCGAGTGCGCAGCCCACATTCTCTCGTTTCCCAAGGCTCACTTGTATTGGCGTGAGCTTTCCTGCGTCTTTTAGGTTGGCAAGATGCATTGCGAGTAATTGACCCTTTACAAGCTGAGCACCCATGTCCACGAGCTTGAGTTGCGTAAGTTGGAAGCCCGCGATTGGACGATCGAACTGAACCCGCTCTTTGCTATAGTCGAGGGCGCAATCGTAACACGCCAAACCGGCTCCGAGCGCACCCCACGCGATCCCGTATCTGGCTTGTGTGAGACAACTTAGCGGTCCTTTGAGACCCTGAACACCGGGGAGGAGATTGTCTTCCGGCACAAAGCAATCCTCGAGTACAATTTCGCCCGTCCATGATGCCCGTAGACTCATTTTGTGCCTAATCTTCGGGGTGGAGAACCCTTTGAATCCTCGCTCTACCAAAAAGCCGCGTATGGGCTTTT
>JBMYRY010000617.1:0-2068 GCA_049602795.1 Bradymonadia bacterium | reverse complement strand
ACACAAAAAAGTCGCTGCCCCCCTCAATCTACTGACATCGATAACGACCATTGACCGTCATACGGTGTAAACGCTGAGTCAGAGGGTCCCGTTCAGACGTGCCAAACGTAAATCGCCCGAGTGGGGGTACGATAGGCACTGAAGATTTAGCGCCTTCGAACAAATCGGATCAACTGACCAGATCTGCTATCCTTGGTTGTAAATGCGTGTGGTGAAATGATTCGAATTGCATTGCAACTTGCTCTTTTGGACTCAAGTTTCTGCTGTAATTCTCTCTGAGTCTGCTCCAGCACCTCGGCAACCAGTAGTGGCGGCATGATCTCAGCGGGTGGTTTGCTCACAACCGCCACATCGAACAACGTTAGTCGCTCACACAGCTGGGTATCATTCGCTTTCAACTGCCATTCAGAGGTGAGACGCACACTCAGAATGAGAGGTGCTGTCGCAAACCTCGTCATGGTGATGGCTGTCGTAATATGGTCCTCGACTACGGCTCGATTGACAAACCTCTTCTCACCGGTGCTGCTGATGGTCATCTCAGGCTGAGTCATCTTGCTTTCGGCTAGCCAAACCCCGACGAGGGACTGACTCACGCGGCTTTCCTTGGCTTGAACAAGCCCTGAGATAGCTATCAAGACCCCAATTATACCCAAGACCGTTATCCTGCTGTACTGCATGCGTCCTCTTATTCTTTCACCTTCACAGGCTTACACACAGTCTGTGTGGTCCCCGTTTTTGACGCGACAAACAAGACCAATTCGGACTTAGTCAATGTTTTGATCTGTCGACACGTCTCAATATTTCCAGTCGCGCGCTGGTCAGCTTGCTTCTGCATCGCGGAAATTAAAGTCCTGATTGACTCATCATTTGATTCCGACGCTGACTTAAAGGTCATGGTCCGAGGAACATCGCATAGTTGTTCGCCGCTCAGCCGCCAACGACTCTCGGCGGTGAGATCAACGTCCACCTTCAGATCATTTGCCCACTGGAACGTAATGCGCCCCTCGCTCTTCGCAACCTGATCAGGCAAAAACGTTTCCGTGGATTCAACCTTCATCATGGCTTGACTCAACGTACAGCGCCACCGCCCAGTCAATAATGAGGCGCGCGCTGAAGTGTCCGCAGTCCCCTTTGTCTCTATATCGTTGGTGCCTACGTTCTTGCTGGGTGGGTTCGCCGAAGTTGCAGCGCTTTTAGACCCCACGTCTTGGGCGAGCACAGCCAAACTTACCCCCGAAACGAAAAATAGAGCAAGCCATGGTTTAATCCTCGTCATCATTCGTCCTTCATCCCCGGCATTTTAACCGCTATTGAATCACTTTTGAGCCTCGCATTAATCTAAGTCCCACGGAACTAAAAATCACATTTAATATTGTCGGGATCGGACCTTTCATCATATCTATTTGCGTGTACAGTTCACTGACGAGGTTGCAAGGAGTTCGTTGTCTCGTATGAGTTCACTATCAAGGTTAGATTTAAAAATATGTTCGTGTCTGCTTCTCACGCTCGTCATCGCAGGTCCATATGGTTGCGAATCGGAGCAACAAGCTCACCCCCACCCCGGTACGGTCATGGATGCCGCCCCCGTCGCCATCGATGCGGTCACTGACGCAAGTCTCGATGTGGACGCTGCCGCTGTAGATGCCGAACAGCCGACCTTAGACCCCACTGCATTTTCAGTCGGCTACGCAGAGCATGATATCACCCCCGGACTGGGTGCGATCATGGGTGGCTTTGGCGGACCTGGAGACGCTCGCCGGGCAACGGGTGTCAATGACCCACTCATGGCACAAGCACTCTTTATCACAAACGATGCAGACGAATCGATCTTGATGATCACCCTCGACGTCGCAGGAATGTTCTACGATTTTGGTACCTGGGGTCCAGGCATTCGTGAAGCAAGAGAGGCCATCTCGGTCGCACTTGCTCCCGAACGGTCCATCGCACCTCATCAAATTATCATCTCCTCGAGCCACACCCATGCCGGGACCGATCTTGGAGGGCTAAATCAAGCCATTGGCATGGGCGTACCCATCGACCTCCTGTACGATATTCAGTGGCAATTGGT
>JBMYRY010000616.1:0-2075 GCA_049602795.1 Bradymonadia bacterium | reverse complement strand
TTGTGATTGTGCGGTTAGTTTTTGCTGTCCATATAACTGGCTGATGCGAATGTCGGTTCGTCCCTTGAGTTGTCGGTGAATCGACTCAATATCTTTTACTCCTGGCAAGAATACGAGGCAGTTTTTGGTTTCTTGATCCTTGATGGTTCTTAGGATGTATTTCGTGATTTCTGCGGTCAACTTGGACCTCGGAATTGGTGTGTTGATTCGCTCGATGTGATTAGGAAACGGGCGCCCTGGTGCATGGAGATGAGGTGCCTTTAGCCAATTGCTTAGATGCCCAGTGTCCAGTGTGGCTGACATGAGAATAAGCTCTAGTTCAGGTCTAAGGGCGGACTGTAACTCCATCAATAGCGCTAAGCAGAGATCCAAATCTGTGGAACGCTCATGAAACTCGTCGAGAATGACAACGTCAAACTCACTGAGTTCTGGATCGGCTTGTAAGAGCCTTACCAACATTCCATCAGTCACATATTCGAGTTGTGTTGTTTTCGAGGTGCAGTTTTCATGACGTACTCGATATCCAATCGATTGCCCAGGCGCTTCGCCGAAACTTTGTGAAACGTACTTGGCTAAACTTCGCGCTGCGATTCTTCTCGGTTGTGCAACCACGACTTTCTTGCCCTGAGTCATGAAGAATTGAGGTAGAATTGTGGATTTTCCTGAGCCAGGGTCGGCGGTAACGATCACTCTTGGGCAGTTCGCTAACGAGGAGAGGAGAGTCGTGCGTATCCTTTCGATAGGTAAGTCTTGTTGCATGGCGAGTTTGACTCTAAATCGTGATCACTCTTGGTTACTTGCCGAGTATACACTGGCATCTGTTTTGGTGTGTAGCCTTAAAGAAATAATGAAAAGTAACCCATTTATGATTCACGTGTTGTCTCTTTCGGCAACCTCAGGTATACGCAACAAGATAACATTAAGCGTCCGGAAGTGAATCATGGCATCTGCTCGAGAATTTGGCATCCTCCTTCATCCTTCGTCATTACCCGGTGAACACGGGATTGGCGATTTAGGACCATCTGCATTCGCGTTCGCAGATTGGCTTCATGCTGCGGGGGCTCGTGTGTGGCAGATTCTGCCTCTTGTGCCTCCAGGGGCAGGAAATAGTCCTTATTCGAGTTGGTCTGCTTTTTCATGTAATCCGTTATTGATCTCTTTGGAGATGTTGAGCCGCGATGGTCTTCTACCCCATGTTGAGTCTGTTGGGGCTTCCAGTGGTCAGCGTGTAGATTTCGATTCGGTCACGCGCCTGAAATTTGAGCGTCTTGCTTTCGCTGCCAAGATTCTATTGCAAGACACCGATCACCCTCGACATCAAGAGTTTCGCGCCTTCGTCGACCGTGAAGCGTGGGTTCTTGATGCCGCACTATTCCGGTCGATCAAGCGATCGGAGGGGGAGAAGGCATGGTGGGATTGGACTCCGGCATTACGAGATCGCGAACCGGATGCGCTCGCCGATGCCCGAGAAGCCTTAAAGGCGGAGATCGATGAATTCTGTGTTTGGCAGTTCTTTTTTGATGTTCAGTGGAGAGAGTTGCGGGCGTACTGCAACAACAAAGACATTCAGATTCTAGGTGACATGCCTATCTATGTAGACGCCGACAGCGTTGACGTTTGGTGTAACCGAACGCAATTTCAACTGGATGCTGATGGTCGGTCTATCGCTGTTGCTGGCGTGCCACCGGATGCGTTCAGTGATACGGGACAGTTATGGGGCAATCCACTCTACGATTGGGACTACATGCGATCGGATCAGTACAACTGGTGGGTTCGACGACTTAAACGAGGTTTTGGTCTGACCGACCGTATACGGATTGATCACTTTCGTGGACTCTCTGCATACTGGTCCGTGCCTGCGGATTCATCGGATGCTAGAAATGGACGATGGGTCGAGGGGCCCGGGAACGCTTTCTTTGACGCAATCAAAGCTCAACTTGGAGAAGACTTGCCAATCGTCGCGGAAGACCTGGGCACGATCGATGATGCAGTGGTGGAACTTGTCCGCCATGCTGATGTTCCCAATATGTTGGTCTTACAATTTGCCTTCGGTGGCGAGAGTGACAACTGGTATC
>JBMYRY010000615.1:0-2079 GCA_049602795.1 Bradymonadia bacterium | reverse complement strand
TGCTGAACGGTGATAAGGTGATCACGACAAGACAAATAAAATACCTCACTGCGCCAACTCCATCGATGCATCATCGCAGGTCGTATTCTCACCAGAAGGATCGTCTCCGGCTTCATTTTCCTGACCTTCTGAACACGCGACACATGAACCATCTTGCACATACTCATTCGCAGCACAGGTTACCGATGTACAGGATCCTTCAGCGGTTGACAGACGCTCAAGCAACATTTGTGGTATGTAGGTTTCTACACGGTCGGGATTGGACTCAATCCATTCGTCCAAACGTTGAGCATCGCTCTTGGTATTATTGAGCAAGACCTCTAGAATCTTGTCGTCATCAAGAGGAATATCTCCGGTATCAACATTGAACCAATTCGCATGGACTCTCAGTGAACCCGGACACTCCAAAACCGACTTGAGATCGTCGAGATCACGACCAGCTCCACCGATCAACGACCCTCCAGCTGTTCGGAATGCTGGTGACAGAGAACCGCCGCCCCGCGCGCCATCCGCAAACAAAACGCCGAGATAATAATTCGCATTCATCATGACGTTTAAGGTGCCCCCTGCCGGATCCAGAAGCCAGAATCGATGCAGCATCATCCACCCATACTTAGTGAACACCCATCGATACTGAATCCGATATCGAGTATCCATTTCAATAATGTTAACCCACTTACTGATGGTATGACTTGACGCTGCGACCCTGCTGCAACTTCGATCAACAAAGCACCCGGAATCTTCATCGAAAATGCGTTCGTATAGAGTGAAGTTCCCCTCTAGAACCTCTTCCAACCCAGTCCATGTCAATGTGCCAGCAATCAACTCAGGCGCTAATTTGCTCTTGGTAACCGTACTGATGCCTCGAAGCCCACCAGCGCTCCGTGTCTGCTCGTCCAGCGCATTGACTGCATCATCGGCTAGATTCCGAATCTGATAACCTTCAGACGCGTCTGAAAAATTGGTTGGTTCCTCAAGCCACTCGTATAAATTCTCAAGTCCCTCGCGCAGCTCAGTATCTTCCTCGTCTTCAACGTGCTCGAATAAGTAACCCAAGAGCGCTTCATATTCAGAGGGCGCCTCCGAGGGCGCATCGCAAGCGATCAGCGTTGCGAGCAGGGTCATCAGAACGATTTGATAAATTCGCATCCTTCACACTCCAATCAATATCGCCCCCCACGTCGGGGCGAGTATACACGAATGCCTTCATTGAAGCGAGGGGCTTATGAGCAGGAGATACCGTTCAATAGAGGACGGGTTCGCTATCGATCAGCCGCCACAAATACCAGGTCGCTGCAGAACGATATGGGCGCCACACCTCGGCAATATCGATCAATACATTGACATCGCCATTGCGAGGTAGTTCATACAAACGTTCCATGGCGCGAATCACTCCGATATCCTTGATAGGGAACACATCTGGGCGGAGATAGGAAAATAGCAAAAGCATATTCGCTGACCATGGTCCAACGCCTCGCAAAGAACACAATTCGCGCCTGAGCGCGTCATCATCCAGACCGGCAAAGGTGTCGTGCTCCAGGGTCGGCCACGCTTGACTCACCCCGAGTAAATACTCAACTTTCCTAGTCGATAAGCCCGTCGCACGTAACGTCACGGCATCGCATTTGAGCACCGACTGCGGCGTCCATTCTCCTACTTCCCGAGTTGCACGTGACCAAATCGCCCCCGCAGCCACGGCAGATATCTGTTGTCCAACGATGGCATTACACAGCGTCTCAAATGGTCTTCTCTTGCTTCGAAGCGGCGGCTCCTCATACTGACGAATCACCGCCCCTAGTTTCGGATCAACGTCCTGCAAATGCGCCTTAGCCGCTAACCAGTATTCAGGTTCTTGCATTCATCCCTCCAGTTTCAGGCATGCTTTGATGGACGGTATCTTCCACCCTATGTAAGCCAAGTCTTTTTATCCCAGGAATAATCTCTCGACAATCCCTAGTCGTCTGTTCTATATTCTCCACCGGTTATGGGGGTTCGAGTCCATGAAGACTTCAGCATATAGCACGCTATTATTTACGCTGTTCGTACTCATTTCTGCGTGCTCTGATGAACCTCTGTCGA
>JBMYRY010000614.1:0-2085 GCA_049602795.1 Bradymonadia bacterium | reverse complement strand
GCACTCGAGACTTCGACCCCTTCCGTGGTTCGCGCAGTCACCCGGCCCAAATAAGGCTCTGATTGAAATACATATCGATGTTGCATCGTTTCGTTGATAACTCGTTCAACGCTTCCAGAAACATCTTCATCCCCCCAGCTTACTTCAACTTCTTCTACGAGATCATCTGGATCCGCGATTTCAATCGTCAGTTGAACAAGACCTCCCGGACTCGCGTTCCAAAGAACTCGATCAAAGCTTGGTAACGTCGGCTCGGGCAGCCAATCGGGGACGTCTACGATAATGCCGTGAGTCGTGGTTTGTCCGCTCCAAGGATCAGTCAACAGAACATTCACCTGATATCGTCCGGGTTGCGGATATTGATAAAACGCACTCCCACTCAGGCGACTCGGTCGTTCAAAGACGAAATCACTATCAAAATCAAAACTATGCAAAAGTTGATTCGGTGAGTCTAGGTCAGAAGCCATGACTGAAATATGAACTAGACCATTACCTAAATGCGTCACATCGGTCTGGTTAATCTCCGTCGACGCGTCGGGGATAGAAAGCGAAAACTCCGTCTCGGTAACTGCACCATGTAGATCCGTCAATACGAGTTGACCGACGTAAGGACTCCGATCAGGTCGGTACGCATACCGATGCCGCCCCTGCCCACCTCTCAGAATCGGAGTTTCCTCGTCCTGAGTTGCGTCTCCCCAATCCACGGTGATTTCGAACATATCTCCTTCAGGGTCACTTGCTATAACCCGCACGTCGACGACACCACGAGGTGAGACGATGATTTCGATATCTTGTACCTCGGGCGCCTGGTTCGTAGGCGGCTGAGCGATAGAGATCGTATCCGTATATTCGCTGCTTTGCTGTAACCCATCGGTTGCCATCACCGACAATGGATAATCACGATAAACATTCTCTGGGTAGGTATAAGAGGCGAAAGGCGCATTGGTCTCAAAAGGTAAAGAACCGTCTCCCCAATCAAAGATGTACAATAATTCATCGTTTTCCGGGTCATATGCATCGATGAACACCATCACTTCATACTGCGATAGATGAACAACATGCGTCGAAAGAATCACAGGCACCAAATTAGGTGGTGGCGGCGTAATCGTCACATCGAATTGGGTGTCCACAAAGGACCCTTGCTCATCAATTGCACGCACCTCGACGACGTAATTACCACTGACATCCGCGGGAAACTCATGAGAAAGAAACGGCGTTTCCGTTTGAATATCCGGCGACCCATCATCAAACCGCCATCGATAACGCAGGGCTGCACCTTCAGGATCGATGGCTTGGGCGAGAAATAAAATCTCGCCACCATTACGTGAGAGTTCCCTGGTGTCTACGAAAACCGGTGCTTGGTTCTGTACCGGAGGATCGAACGCCATTTCGTACACCGCTTCACTTTGACCACCTTGGCTATCTGATGCCACCACGCGAAGCTGATACTCATTGGCATCATTTCCATACTGATGCGCAGCGATAAAAGTTGTTTGATCTCTCAGTTCAAATCCGTCTCCCCATTCGAAATCTACCTGAATCTCATCTCCATCAGGATCAACAACATCAACCTTCACCACGACGTTTCGTTCATCACGCAGAATTTCACTAACGGTGGTGATCACCGGTGGCTGATTTAAAGCTGGTGACGGAAAATCGATGTCGTACGTAAATGAT
The DNA here is from genome assembly GCA_049602795.1 of Bradymonadia bacterium. Classification (GTDB taxonomy): domain Bacteria; phylum Myxococcota_A; class Bradymonadia; order UBA7976; family UBA1532; genus JBMYRY01. The sequence continues at coordinate 408 of JBMYRY010000614.1, read as the reverse complement.
ATCTGACCGCCAAGCCCATCCGATGCCGTGACAAGCGCCGCGTAGGTTTGGTACTGGCCACTTGGAAAAACATGGCGTACTAGACCCGTCCTCGAAACAACCACATTCGAACCGTCCCGAAAATCAATCGTGTACGTGAGTTCATCGCCATCGGGGTCATACGCATTAAACTGTCCAACCCACACAAACCCATTCCGGGCTACTTCAATCCCGTCAAGTTCAATGGGAACCTCATTCTGGAAGGGCTCGAACACAATCGTTGCTGTGCCGACGCCCGATGCGCCCTGAGGGTCAATCGCTGTAACGGTCACCCCGTAGGTACGGTCCGTTGTCACCGCATACTCGTGAGAGAAGAAACGACCGACCACGCCTTGCGTTGATGCTCCATCGCCCCAATCAACCGAGATT
>JBMYRY010000613.1:0-2107 GCA_049602795.1 Bradymonadia bacterium | reverse complement strand
TCACCCATAGAGCATACGTTCTTGCTGCCTCTTGCGACCAGCCGACGCGAATCTTGCAACCGCTTCGCGCCCATGATTGCGACTCAACATTAGCCGCACTCTCGCAGTTAGGTGCGACGGTTCAGTCATTTGATGATGGTGTGGGCGTGAGTGGACCACTTTCACTTGCGCACGCGACGACGCTCGATTTAGGTAATTCAGGGACGAGTTTGAGGTTGTTGTTGGGGCAAGCATCGCTTCTCAAGCAACGAGTTAAGTTCACTGGTGATACCTCACTTCAGAGCCGTCCTAATGTTGAGTTGCTGGAAGCGTTGAGTGCCTTGGGAGCTAAGGTTGAGGCGACGAATGGTTGTGCGCCAATTGAGCTTCTAGGACCCATTCGAGGTGGAATGGTGGCATTGCCGAGTGCTATCAGCAGTCAATTTGCTAGTGGACTCTTGCTTGGGCTGGCAAAGCTAAATTCCAAGAGTACACTCGTTTTGGAAGCACCCATTCATTCGCGGCCGTATTTTGAGATTACTGTGGACATGGCGCGTGAGTTTGGCTGTGAGGTTGACCTCCATTCGACTGATGTCGGGCTTACTGCGCACATTCAGGGCGGAACGCTTCGAAGTCCGGGCGTGTATGCGGTTGAGGGAGACTGGTCAAGTGCTGCCTTTTTATTGGTTGCCGCTTGGGCTCGGGAACGGCCGATCGCGTTAAACGGGCTAAAAGCCAATAGTCTTCAAGCAGACCAACGAATTGTTGGCATACTCAGGCAGTTAGGATGCAGTTTTGTTTGGGGGGAGACCGATCGCCTTCATTTCACGCCCCGTCGACAATCTACGATCGATTACGTGAATGTGAGGGATTGCCCAGACTTGTTCCCAATTTTGTGTGTGCTCGCAGCCTTGTTGCCGACCCGGACCACCATTTCAGGTGCGCCGAATTTACGGCACAAAGAATCGGATCGCATTCAATTGATGTTCGACGGGCTACAAACTTTGGGGCTGAACTGCAATCAACTGCCGGATGGAATTGTGATTGAGGGGGGGGAGGTGAAATCTGGTCGTGTTGAGACCCAGCTTGATCATCGAATCCGCATGAGTTTTAGGGTACTCGCTGCTGTAACGAACACTTCAATACAACTCGATGGGGAGGGGTGTGAGAAGGTCTCCTATCCGAACTTTGAACATGATCTTGAAAGATTGTTGACGGGCACTCAAGGTGAGTGACGTGGAACGAAAACCCGCGTTACATGTAGCGGTGTCTGCATGTCTGGTCGGAAGAGCATGTCGATATGACGGCAACCACAAACTCCAAGATGACGCAGTACGGCTCCTTAAGAAACTCAGCGCGCATGGGGCGAATGTGGTGGCGGTATGTCCGGAGGAGCTTGGTGGGCTTGGGACACCAAGACCTGCTGCCGAACTCGACAGCCCCGATGCTGATTTAGTGTGGAACGGGCAGTCTCGAGTACGAGAAGTCAAAACACGGAGATGTGTCACTGACGCCTTCAAGGCGGGGGCAATCGAGGCGTTTGAATTGGCTGGAGACTGTTCACTCGCCATCCTTAAAGAGGGTTCGCCGAGTTGCGGCGTTCATTGTGTATGGTCGAACGGAGTGAAAGTGAACGGACGCGGCGTTTTTGCCACGCTACTTGCAAAGCGAGGTGTTAGGATTATTTCGGAGAATGAGGTGCATTTGGTCGCAGACACTGACCTCGTCGACGTCACTTGATTGGCAAAAACTAAGGTTGAGAACAGTGAACTCATGGATACGATCTTAATCACCGGATTCAAACCCTTTACCACGGGGCAGGGGCTTGTTCTGACTGACAATCCAACTGGACGCTGGGCAAAGCAGATCGGAGATGGACTTGAGCGCGGAGTAAGCGCAACATTACCGGTTAGTTTCCAACGAACAAAACAGACACTTCGCGAATTGTTCTCAGTGCATCGACCGCGAGTTTGGGTTGGGCTTGGATTTGCACCACATCGTAGCCACATCGACGTAGAGTACGTCGCTTTGAATCTCGAGCATGCGACGCGAGGGGACAATGATATGGACTCTCCAACACTACGCCCCATCGTTCATGGAGGTCCGCCAGCCTTTAATACTCGCTTCC
>JBMYRY010000612.1:0-2132 GCA_049602795.1 Bradymonadia bacterium | reverse complement strand
CGCTTTGACAATGGCATCCAAATGCGGGCGCCGATTCCGAATCGTTTTGGAGAGCGAACGATCACTTACGTCTTTACGTTTGCGCAGGGTGAAGTACAAATAAACGGACCAATTATGTTAGGCTCCAAATACAGCGTTCGTCATTGGGGTGACGGATAAATCATCAAGAAGGGGAGCAAGATGCGGCGCGTCGATTTAGAATGCCTTCAAAATGAAGTTCTACTCAAATGTATACTTGTTGTGTTCTGCGCAATGTTTGGCTGCAGCGATGATCAGAGTGATCGTTCAAGTTCAGTGGACATTGATGGCGGCACGGGTTTTGTTGATTTTACTCTGCCCGAAACGATTGATAGTTCACTCAATCGGGAGACTGGAGTTGATGACCGGCTAGGCTATCTAGAGAGTTGTAGCGATAATGATGAGTGCCAGAGTGGATGGTGCGTTGCTTCGCCGCAGGGCTATGTGTGTAGTCGTATCTGCTTCGAACGCAATGATTGTGAAGACGGCTGGAATTGCTTGGTGGTTTCCAACACCCCTCCAGATGTGACGAGTATTTGTCTCCCGCCAACGAATCGCTTGTGTGGTCTGTGTACCGTCGATCGAGATTGTCCTGGGGGACATTGTTACGAACTTGATGGCGAGTCAATCTGTGGTTTGGATTGTGGTCCGGATGTGCAGTGCCCCGAAGGTTATGCCTGTGTGGAAGTTGAGGACCGCAGCACGTGTGTCCCTGATACCAATTCATGTACCTGCAACGAAGGGGCGGCCGGTCAAATTCGGTTCTGTGAAAAACGCAACGAAGTCGGTGCCTGTGTAGGTCGGGAAGTATGTGATCCAGAGCAAGGTTGGAGCGATTGCACGGCGGTCGAACCCACCGCAGAGGTCTGCAATGGCGTTGACGATGATTGTAATGGCTTCAGTGACGATATTTTCGGGTTGGGTGAACCATGTTCTCGTGAAGCGGACGTTCTTGGAGAGAGAATTTCTTGCATCGGAACCATTGTGTGTGGGTCTGAATCGTCTGAGCCGATTTGTACGGCGACTGAACCTTCCGTTGAGCAGTGCAATTTTCTGGACGACGATTGCGATGGCTTGATCGATGAGAGCTTTGAGCAATTAGGCGAATCCTGTGAAGCGGGCGTGGGAGCGTGCCAACGAGGCGGTATCTTTGTATGTGGTCCTGACAATCTTGATGTTGTGTGTAGTGCTCAAGTGGTCGCCGGTACGGAAGAAGTCTGTGATTATCGGGATAATGATTGCGATGGTTTGACGGACGAATCATTCGCCGATGGAACCGGACGTTACACATCTGTACTACATTGCGGTGCCTGTAATTCTGCATGCGCACAGTTGTGGAACCCCTCACCTGAGGCGTTGGGCGTCATTCCCTCCTGTGAATCAACCGGGGCGAGCGCGATATGCAGTTACACGTGTATCGAAGGTTTTAGAGATGCGGATGGGTTAGCTGCTAACGGATGTGAATTTCAAGCAGATCCTACGGCCGTCTACGTCTCTACGCCCGCCAATGGTGGGGTAGATAGCCCCAATTGTGGCTCGTCGATTGAGCCTTGTGCCACCATTACCAAAGGCCTGGACATAGCCGAAAATTCTATGAGCACGAAAGTATTGGTGTCTGACGGACTGTATCGAGAAACAGTAACGCTCCGTCCTGGCGTTGACTTGCTTGGTGGCTATAGTCGCGGGAGTTGGACTCGAAATCCTGATGTATACGTTTCAATCATTAGGGCAAATGATCCTGCGCCAATCCATTCGGCAGCGGTTTACGCCATTGGTATCACGGTGCCGACGGTTTTGGATGGATTCGCGATCGATGGGGAGACACCAGATGTTGGGAATAGTTATGGTGTCTACGTGCGCGACAGTAATCGAGACCTCAAGATCACGAATAATCGAATTCGGGCTGGGAATGGGGCGCGTGGAGTTCAAGGTAGTTCGGGCGTGAGCGGTGAGCCAGGTGTTCCAGGTAGTCCCGGTTTAGCACCGTATTCAACAAGCAGTCGATGTGATTTAGGAGACCCCGGGAATCCAAATAATGATGGCAATGTAGGCGGTGCCGGCGGCATCAAGCTATGTGGTTTGACATCCTCCTCCGGTGGGCGAGGTGGCTATAG
>JBMYRY010000611.1:0-2150 GCA_049602795.1 Bradymonadia bacterium | reverse complement strand
GCAATCGATTGAGCGGCAAAGGCTTCATTAAGCTCAATGAAATCGAGAGACTCCACAGACCAACCGGCGCGAGCTAATGCTTTCTGAGAGGCGGGTACAGGACCAATGCCCATCACTCGCGGATTAACACCGGCACTGGCACATCCTTTCAGCACGGCCAACACTTCTCGCCCCTCTGCCACAGCTCGCTCACGACTCATAAGAACCAATGCACTCGCACCGTCGTTGAGCGTACTGCTGTTACCTGCGGTAACACTACCACCTCGCTTAAAGACCGCACGAAGGGCACCAAGTTTCTCTAGACTCGTTCCCCGTCTTGGACCTTCATCCGCGCCAATGATCAAGTCATCGGCCTTACGCTGTGGTACTCGTACCGACAGCAATTCATCCGCAAACGCATTATCCGATTGAGCCTGGAGAGCTTTTGTATGACTCGCCAGCGCAAACTCGTCTTGGCGCGTTCTCGAAATGCCATAGCGTTCAACAAGATTTTCCGCGGTCTGTCCCATGCCTTCCAATGGAAAGATCTCTTCCATCTTGGGGTTTGGAAAACGCCATCCCAACGTGGTGTCATAAGCCGTCAAATTACCAACGGGAAAGGCTTTCGATGCTTTGGGCATCACCCATGGGGCACGACTCATTGACTCGACGCCGCCCGCAATCATGACGTCTGCATCGCCGCACTTGATCGCTCGAGCAGCAAAGTTGATCGCGCTCAAACCACTCGCACACAACCGATTAACTGTAATTGCAGGCACGGTTTCAGGTAATCCCGCGAGTATTGTCGCCATTCGGGCAATATTTCGGTTGTCTTCGCCAGCTTGGTTCGCGCAGCCAAAAACCACTTCGTCGATGTCTGTTCCAGCTACCCCGGCCTTCTCTACCGTATGCTGAATTGTGAGCGCAGCGAGGTCGTCGGGTCGAACAGAAGATAATCCCCCACCAATCCGTCCGATAGGTGTCCGAATTGCGCTTACGATGACTACTTCGCCGGTCATTAAATATCTTCATCCATGGTTAATGCTTCGCGAAAAATTTCTTCGAGTTCTTGAAGTTCATCATCAGCGAGGCTACGGGCCTCGTTTTCGGAAACCAATTCGGCGGCGATGAGTTCGGGCGTCATTGCCGTCAAGAGGAGATACGTACAATCGCCGGTGGCGAGTTCCAACAAAACCACAAAGTCTTCAGAATCACCGTCTTCGGTGTCAACCTCGACCGTTTCACAGTCCGCGTAGAATGCTTCGTCAGGGTCCCCGCGTAGGATCGCTTCTCCATCCTGCAATAAGAACTTCATTTGCCACGCCTTAAGCGCGTCATTGATGTCCGAGGCCAAACCTTCAGCCACCTTAACATCAACCGGCTCAAGGCTTTCTTCTCCGTCACTCTCGGTAACCTTGACGAGATCAACACTCAAATCCGCAGGCACAAGCAATGCATATACATGATCATCGATCTCTACCTCGAGGTATACCTCCATATCGATGGACGTCTCATCTTCTCGTAAGGCAACAATCCTACGCGGCTCTAGGTCGGTACTCATTTCCCTCTCCTCCTTTGAACTTCAGACGAAGTACTATGCCTATTTAAGACCCTTAAACAATTCTTCCAACTTACTTCGGGCATCATTCGCCTCAGCAGCATCTTCTTCGGTCGTGGAGCGCATTTCAAACGCCATACAGAAGTTCGCCTTTTCACGGTCTCGAATGTAGTAGGATGTGTTTTCTCGGCATTCATTCTGATATCCAGGATCCCAGAATCGACAGTTCTTGCACACATGCAGATCCGCACCACATACGTTACACTCATCTTTACGCTGAATGCGTACCGACATGTCCACGTCACTCTGGCAAGACCAACAGAGGTACTTCTTTTCCTGCATCATGATTAGCTCCTTATGGACCGCAGACTCTGGGCTGATTACTACCAAAATGTCAGTCAAAAATCGACAGTTCTCTCGCCTAGGCCTGCGCCTTCTTTTCTAGTCGCTTACGATCACTGTGATTCAACACCTGTTTTCGAATTCGAATGGCATTCGGCGTCACCTCAACCCATTCGTCGGAGTTAATGTATTCCAACGCTTCTTCCAAGGTCATGATCCTTGGGGCATTGAGTTTGACGTCCAGTTCCTTTGTGGCTGATCGCATATTGTC
>JBMYRY010000610.1:0-2153 GCA_049602795.1 Bradymonadia bacterium | reverse complement strand
CCGACGACCAATTTGCAGAGGACAGCCACCAGGTAGGCGCTAGCGGCACGCCCTCGGAAGCTAATGCCTTGAGATACAGCTTGTCATAATTCCACTGTACCCAGCCGAGTCGATTCATTAAACATGACACCTGGTCGACCTTGTTCGCCCATTTGAGAAACTCACGAATCCTTTCGGAATAATCCCAAGTTGTTCTAAGCAAAACAGCGTCAAAGACGGACCAATCTGTTTGACTGCAACTCCAAGAGCGCAACTCTACATCGGCGAGCTTTGTTAGATAGTCATATAAAGGCTTGTCATCGACTTCCCAATCAGGAAGTTCGTCGCACGTGGCAATTGCAATCCGCTTACGGTCAAAAGAAGTCATAATCCCCTCCTTGCGAGGGAATCTAACATTTCTATCTAACCAACTGAAGACCCCTCAGCTAAAGTGGGACGTTCAATCGCTTCATCAATTCGTAAGGGACGGCCGTCCAATTCTGCCCCGTTAAACTTTTCTATCGCGGATAGTCCTGCCTCGCGCTCCTCAAAGGTCACAAATCCAAAGCCACGCGAACGTCCTGACGACCGTTCCTTAATGATACGTGCATCCGTAACCTGTCCGGCTGAGCCAAAGAATTCCTTCAATGCCTCCGCATTGACGCCCCATGGTAAATTACCAACAAATAATCTCACGACCACCTCCTCTGTTCTGAAGGAATTCTAACAAAACGTAAGATTTTCGCAACTATTTTTTCCCGGAACGGGCTACAACACATAGGCATAGAGAAAATAGGACAGAGCCCCGAAGACCCCCAAAAGCCCGACAGCACCCACCCAAGACCCGATAGGTTTAGGTTGGTCGACGTCACTCGTCGCTCGGGCGGGATCAGTAATCCGCTCTTCATTGCGCAAAGAAGCAAGCATCGCCATGGCTGTGGCTGATCGACCGCTCGGTGACTTCGCAAGACTCATTGCCACCGTCTCTCGAAACGCCATCGGAATTTGCTCGCCCCAGTGAGTTAGTTCCGGCAAGCCTGGAGCCGGGTCTCTAACGTGACTAATGAGGACCGACATGAAGTCACCACCATCAAAGAGGGGTCGACCTGTAAGGAGTTCATAAAGAATACAGCCAAAGCTATACAAATCAGCACTAGGTGTGACCCGCTCGCCTTTCGCTTGTTCAGGACTCATATAATGAGGGGTCCCCACCGCTACCCCCGTAGCAGTAAGCGTTGGCGCATCCCCTTCATGTTCCAGAATCTTAGCAATCCCGAAATCGAGCAGTTTCAATCGTTCTCCTTCTGCGGAAGGAGAAATCATAATATTCTCCGGCTTCAGATCACGGTGCACAATACCGAGTTCGTGTAAGTGGCTTAACGCCTTCAAAACTTGGGCACTTATGTTCAAGACCATCGCAATGTTGAAAGTGGGTCTTATGGCATATTCGTCTAAGGTAACCCCCTCAAGAAACTCCATCGTCTGATATGGCTGACCGGTGCGCTCATCAACCCCAAAATCACGAATATTGACTACATTTGGATGGGTAACCTTAGAGCCGGCAAGCGCCTCTCGATAAAACCGCTTGGTAACCTGTCGGCTCGAATCTTCTTTCACTTTAATGACCTTGAGGGCAAGCCGCTCCCCGTTCTGTGAGCGTACTTCGTAGACAGTCCCCATTGACCCTTCACCAAGACGTCGACGAACGGTGTATTTGCCATCGATCAAGTCCCCTAACTGCATTGGGATGTGCGGGTTCACAAAACAGGCTTCATTCACGGTTGGCACATCATGTTTGACGCAAACGGACGCATCCATCTGTTCGTCACACACCGGGCAATATCTCAACATTCTCACACCTCGCAGGGCATCCTGGATCGGTCGCACTTCCAATTGACGTACTCAGATTCACACAGAGGTATCAAGCGGTAAAGAAAATCTAACCCAGAAGGGCGAGTTACACTGTCTGGCAGCGCGTAACAAATCCCCGTACGCCGAATCCGTTTGACGCCAGACGTTTCCGACGCTTTACTAGCACCCGCAACCCATGGAGAGACCTATGTACGCTGTACTATCCCCCGCAAAAAAACTTGTTGAAACCAACACGCGTCTGACATTTACGCCCCAGCTCTTTGCCAATGACGCCAAAGAGTTGGTGTCAATCATGAACACGA
>JBMYRY010000609.1:0-2164 GCA_049602795.1 Bradymonadia bacterium | reverse complement strand
ATTCTGTGCCAAGACTGCTCGCTCGCTTACTTCAGAGGCTTGATTGGACGCTTTCGGTTCAACCTTAGGCTGGGTGCCCTGTGTGTCTGTTGCCTCACTGCGTTCGGTGGTTTGCTCGGTACTTACCTCAGAGGTCGATGCCTCATCACCTGTGTCTTCAGCCTTATTGGACTTACTCTTCGATTTGAGTGGATTTTCCTTCTGTATGGCTTCTTCAGCAATCTCTTTGCGTGCTTTGGCGGCTTTGCTCGCTGCCTTTGCTGCAACGCGACGGTCTGCAGAGGAAGGTTCAGCCGGTGCGAGTGCCGCGCGTTGGATTTGCTGCATTTTTGCCACGGTTGCTTCCGGATCGTCACTGACTGCACTCAAATCAACCGGGACTTCACCCTCTACGGCATATCGTTTGCCATCCGGACCCTGTCGATAAGATAAAGAAATGGCGCCGCCGTGGGAACCCGCCGCGTTTTTATGCGCGTGTTCATGCGCACGAACCTCAGCATCCCGCTTCTGCAAGTCGCGTATCTCCTCGAGATCTGCCTCCGATAGGTCATGATCACCCTTGGGGTGTCCGCTGGTGGGCGTCTTCGCCTCGTCACCTGACCCATGACCGTGTCCGTCGCCGGGACCATGGGTCTCCGATGAGCTTTCAGACCGCGCAGCCGCGGTATTGGGGGCTCCATCCGTTGTGGGCATCTCGCCAGTGGACTCACGTTGCCCCGATGATTCAGCGGCCGGAGCGGGCGGCTGCGCTTTCGGCGTGGTGTCAACCAATACCGGTTTTTCTGGTTGAAGGCGTGCAACATTGGCAGCCCTCATTCTGGCATCGGTGCTTAGATTGACCTGACTTGCTTCCGTGTTTGGTGCTGCATAGGTCAATACAGTGCCGCTTTTGGCAGATAACTCGTTGATTTGGGCACTTTGAAGACTTTCCATTTGGGCTTGGGCTCTCTTGAGTAGGTCTTGAGAGTCTGGGCCGCCTTTCTCCGCCTGCGTTTGGATGTCCTGAAAGACCGTGTAGCAGGGTTTACAGTGCTCATTTTGTAATGGATGTTCGGTGCGCCCGTTCGAGACCAATAGAACGCCATCCGCTTCTTTGAGCGTGGGTTGGTTCTGATTGGTATCCGGTGCCCCGTATGCTGTTTGTGCTTGAGTAATGTTTGATATAGACATGAAAAAAACCAAATTATGCTATAAGCGTCATCGACCTTTTCCGCAGAAACTTGAGAATTTTTTTATTTTTTATGAGTTCATTGCCTCCTGACGCTAAGAAATTCATTGCTTGGGCACTCTTTTTGTTGCTGTCGTCTTTGTGGATTGCGCAGTACATAAACGCTGATACGAGTAATCGGTGGCAACGAGAAGCAGACTATAACGAGGCGCTTGAAAAGCGCAGAAAGGCGCAATGAATGACCATTAGATTCCTTGTTTTTTGTGGCTTCAGTTTATGTTTCGCTTGCGCCGACACCGAGTCGGCGAGCCGGGATGTCTCTGACGCCATGATGCTGCCCATTGATGCGATTGCCTCACCCGATACCGCTCAAGACGGGATGTCCCCAACGCCATTGGATGCAAGTACGCCGCTGATAGACAGCGAAGTGGCTGAGATGGACGGCGGAGTGATCGCTGATGCGGGTCCGAGTGAGTCTAGTCGGATGTTTTTTGCGATTGGACATACGTTCTCCGCGGAGATTGGGGTGAGAGGTCGAGGGGTGTCCATCTATTCCATGGCTTCATCTGGCTCTCTGAGTGGCCGTCGGTTGAGGACAGAAGTGTCGCATCCCGTCACTGCGCTTGATTTTGTTGGCGATTCTAGTTTGCTTCTGGTGGCGAGCGAGGATGGCGAACTCAGTACCATAGATGTGACTGACCCTGAGTTAGCGATTAGGTCGCAAGGTCAAGTCAGCGCCTCCGGGATTGTCAGTGTGTCCAGTGGGCGTGATAATCTAACCGCAGTGGTGAATAGAGATTCCAGTGAGGATGGTGGGGTCTATTGGGTGCGAAGCGATCTTGAGCAGGAAGCCTTCCTGTCCTTACCGCTGGTGTATGCCGCCTCACAGTGCCCCACGCGGGATCAATGGATTCTGGTTGGGGGGCAGACCTTGTTCGAGCCCATGATGCCCAATGATATTCACTTGGTGGAACTGGGTGCGCAGGGCGCGGTGAT
>JBMYRY010000608.1:0-2165 GCA_049602795.1 Bradymonadia bacterium | reverse complement strand
AGATGCAGGAGCACGTCTCTAAATGTGAAACCTGCGAAACGGAGTGCGAACAATTCAAAGAACAGCTAAAGATATGTAGTCAAGCACCGTGTGAAGTACCCATTGAGGTTCAGACAAGGGTTAAGGACTATTTGCGTCGCTATTTAGATGAGCCGGTATAGGGTAGGGGTCGGTAGAGGATGCGCTTGATGTTAAAGTGACGGATTGCCGATCAAGGAGAAAAGTAGCAATGAGAGGGGAGACAAGCGTCGCTGAGTCCAAGCTCGGTTATTACCATGCGAATCACTGGAAGAGTCGTGTGCTTAACATTTTATGGTGGTTGACGGCGGGCATCCTCGTGTTATGGGGGCGCGCCCTCAAATGGCAGTTAGAGCCTTCTCTGCTTGAGTTTTCCCTCTCTATCGTCGTTTGGCTTGTTTGCTCTCTCGCAGTGACTGAGGTGTTATGTTTGGCAGGGCGACGCATCCAAATCTTGGAGAGAAGTTTAGCGCTTCAAACCATTCTTGGAAGTCTGGGGCATTTTCTGGGTTCTTGCGCACTTGTCGGGCTTTTGATGCTTGGCATGCAATTCGAGCCATTCACTGTAGATTGTCCGTCGTTCGATGATGCACTTCATTTGCTTCAAACAGGGTGCGCGTTGGACCAGACCGGAGTTGATTGCAAAGATGCGATGACATGCGCACGCTATGTAGCCCACCAATCTGACACAGCACTCTTGTTGATCGTTGTGTTATTGCTGACAGCATGGATTCCCACCGCCGCCTCCATTGCTCATCTCTTTCGCACCCAAAGATTGGAAACGGATGCAGTGAATGCCAGAAATGCTCTGGTTGAAGCGAAGCTGAACAGTGTGAAGAATCAGGTGAATTCTCACTTTGTCTTTAATGCGCTTAATTCGATACTTACAGCCATCGAAGATGGTTCTGGTGGTGCTGGACGTATGGTTATGGACCTATCCCGCCTTTTGCGGGAGTCTCTGGAGACCAGCACATCTGTTGATTCGTTTGCAGCGGAGTTCGAGAGGTTGCAACTTTATCTCAGAATTGAAAAATATCGGTTCGAGGATGAGCTAACATTGAGCTTTCGAATCCAAGAGGGGGTATTTAGGTATCGATGTCTTCCGATGACGATTCAGCCTCTCGTCGAGAATGCCGTAAAGCATGGAATGCGGACTGGTAAACTGCCGTTACACATCACGATAGAGGCTGAGGTTGAAGATCGAATGTTGAAAGTTACAGTGATCAATGACGGTTACCTCCAGACGGTTCACGATAAATCCCATGATTCGGCTGTTAGTTCGGCTTTAATTCGACAAGATGCAGGTGTTGGTGTGAGTTTGCTTCGGGAGAGGCTCGCAATAGCGTATGGAATGGATTGGGCATTCGAGTTGACGGAGACAACTGTCAATGGCATCTCGAAAGTTAATGCCTGCGTGAGTTGGCCTGCGGAAATCGTGAGAGAGGAGGCCTAATTTGAAAGAGATTTTGAAGCATCAGAGCGGACAGTCGATACGTGCGTTGATTATCGATGATGAACCACCAGCCCGTCGAAGATTGACTCGAATGCTTGAAGAGATTGGAGGCGTTGAAATCGTAGGGCAGGCTCGGACTTCGACTGAAGTCGCGCCGTCAATTGACCTGGAGTCAGATGTCGATGTTGTGTTTCTCGACATCAATATGCCGGGTGAGAATGGTGTCGCGTTTGCGCGCAGGTTAGGGGGGGCAACGCTGGTAGTTTTTGTAACGGCTTATGCCGAGCATGCGGTTGAGGCTTTTGGGATCTCAGCTGTTGATTACCTTCTAAAGCCAATTGAGCCTAGTCGTTTAGCAATAAGTGTGCAAAGGATTAAGGAGCGTATTTCAGGTTTTGGATCAAGCAAAGACGAGAATGTTCCTACTGCGATGCCCAGTTGGCGTGAGGGGCAAATTGGGCTTTCGATCCGGGGGGGGGTACGTTTGGTCGATTATTCAGATGTTGTCGTGATTCTCGCGCAGGATGACTATACCGAGGTGGCGTTGGCTGACGGCTCTTCCGAATTGGTTGGTGTCACCATGAAGACGTGGGAAGAGCGTTTGCCGTCGGAGTTGTTCGTACGCGTGCATCGAAGTGCGATTATTTGTAAAGAGCGACTTCGACGATTAGAGAGGTCTGGTAGTCGATGGCTG
>JBMYRY010000607.1:0-2174 GCA_049602795.1 Bradymonadia bacterium | reverse complement strand
TTCTCAAGGCGGCAAAGGCACACGGGGTGAAAGCAATCGTCTATACATCGACGCCGAGCGTGGTGCATGCAGATGAGGGTATTCGGGGAGCCGATGAGTCGATGCCGATTGCGACTCATTTTCTCGCCCACTACCCAAAAACCAAGGCAATTGCTGAGCAAGAGATGTTAGGGGCTAGCACAGATGAGTTGCCCATTTGTGCGCTACGTCCACATCTCATTTGGGGACCAGGGGACCGCCATCTGATTCCGAGATTAGTCGCTCGGGCAAAACAAAACCGACTCAAGATGATTGGTCCACCATCACCCATGGTGGATTCTTGCTACATCGATGACGCAGCACGAGCCCACATTTTAGCAGCTCAGGATTTGTTGAGCGAAGGGCATTCTCGCGGGCGAGCCTACTTCATCTCTCAGGGCGAACCATGGCCCATTGATCAATTGACTCAAGGGATTTTGTCCGCAGTCAATGTTGACTGGAAACCAAGCTATGTTTCGAGAACCTTGGCTATGATCGTCGGGGTTCTCTGCGAGGCGTGGTACCGAGTGTTTCGTTTGTCGTCGGAACCACCCATGACACGATTTATTGCGTCTCAACTATCCACTGACCATTGGTACGATATTTCGGCGGCTCAACGTGATTTTGGTTTTGAGCCAAGTCGCTCAGTCGATGGATGTTTGAAGGAACTGCGAGAGTATACTGACACTGATTAAGGTCTCGTTAAAGGTGTCAGAATTACACCTGCCACGGACATTTTAGGTCGGCATTTATCGGTAGTTAAATGGTTTGTTGAGGAGAACCTTCATGCGAATCATCTCGATTTAACGATCGTGCTGTATCTCTCTAAGCCGGCGCAACGCTGTTGACCCAGGCAAGATATTCAGGTGAAGAGTCCACATCCGAAACTTCCAAGACGACAAATTCGGGGACTTCATACGAGTGGGCCTTCATAAATGCCTGTCTGAGTGGCTGCAACGCAGTGTCATTTGTTTTGATCAGCATCAGACTCTCTTTGTCTTCAACAACTTCACCCTCCCAGGAATAGATACTGGTTGCAGACGGAATAATATTAACGCAAGCCGCTAAACCTGATTCGACGAGGTGCCGTGCGAGCGCATTGACCTGACCCGTTGGACACGTTGCTAAAATCACTTTCATGTATTTTCTCCTTATGAATTCTCATTTTCATAGAATTACTAGTGTACCCTCACGTCAAAGTCGCATATCGTCGTGTGCGGAAAGCTCTCTTAGACAGCTACGGATTTGAAAGGATATCTTTAATGCTCCTAAGTTTGAAGGCAAAGATATGTGCCCTCAGCGTGTTGACGGTGTGTCTCGGTTGTTCTGTACACCAAGTGACCGGCGACACGATGACAGGCTACACGCGGCAACATCTCATTCCGTATCTTATGAAGCAGGGCGATTTGGATACAGCGTGTGGCATTGGTTTGTCGATGGGGGCGTTTCTCAATTCTTTCGAACGAGTGATTGACTCACCGCATCGCGCGGCAGTACCGACCCTCATCAGTGCAGCAAGCTGTTTCGAAGAGGCTGCCTGGCAAGCCGAGCTAAAGTACTTAAGGGCTGTTGGGAAAGCGCAGGTTAGCGAGGCCACGGATGCCCGCATTATTCAACAGCTCGCTCATGGCAAGGCTGCTACGGCGCTGTACACCGCCTATAAGAGAATGCGGATGTTGTTTGCTGGCGAAGGGACCGCATGCCCAGATTTGTCTTCTGATGAAGATCAATTGCTCTGGCTACTTGGCCACATCGCCGGCATTCAAGCCGTGCAACACGATGGCGCCGGTGGACGAACAGTAGAAGTACCACAAGATATTCCGGTCAAGGCAATGAGAGCAATGGCGTGCCTTGACAATGAGAAATGGTGGGGCATGCCAAAAGCGACGCAAGCCGCGGTATGGATTATTGTCCCGGGTAGCAACGAGGGATATACTGATGCTCAGGGTAAGACGGTTGAGCCCTTTCAAGCCCTGCGAGATAGCCTCAAAGTGTCCGCTGCGTCCGAGATTCGTTCGGCATTTGCCATCGCTGGTATGGTGTATGAAAACGGAGGTAAAACGGTTGAGCTTAAGTCAACGATTGAAGAGTTTGCTAAGTTGACGGCAAACGGAAGTGACCATGCATATCAATTATTGGAGCAGGTCGCCCGGCGT
>JBMYRY010000606.1:0-2183 GCA_049602795.1 Bradymonadia bacterium | reverse complement strand
ACAGTCGACACCTGAGTTGGTGATCGCCAACCCTCCAAGAGCCGGTCTGCGCGCTGGCGTTGATCATCTTGTGTCGTTACAGGCACCGTATTTGTTTTTGATGTCTTGCAGCATAACGTCACTGCGCAATGATTTGTCTGGCATCGTCAGCAGGGGATATCGAATCCTCGACATACGAGGCTATGACATGTTTCCATTCACAAACCACCTTGAGGTAACGGTTTTTGCACAAAAAAGATAAATTGTTCAGTTCGGGCATTCGCGGTGCACGCGCTCAAGGTAAGTTGCGCACGTCTTGAGAATATCATTACTGCGTTGACCGCTACATCTCGATAGGGCGTCCTGAGCCTGTTTACACAGGGACGAACGATGCCCTCTGACGGTCACGTTTGGTCCGTTGGATGAATTCTTAACAAGCGTCATTAACAGAACGATTACGGCGAGCGTTCCAGCGATGCCTAGGACAATGGAGACCGTGTTGTTTGTCTTATTTTTGCGCGCCATTGTTCTAGAGTCGGATACAATCGCTAATTTTGCTAACTTTTTTAGGTTTCACCTTCAAGAACAACCATGGCCACAACGAATTGTTGCTCATGAGAAAGTGAGAGATGCTGAGTGTGAACCCCCCGTTCCTTGGCGACTTTTTGAGCTTCCCCATGCAATGTCAATTTCGGTCGTCCCCAGGTATCTGAAACGACCTCAATCTCTGTAAGCGCTATTGAACTTCGCATGGGAGACGAACCGAAACGTCCGCTGCTTAGTGCTTTGAGAAACGCCTCTTTGGCGGCAAACCGAGTCGCAAAACGCTGCGCCGATTCTGTAACTCCATCTCTAGCTTCAGTCTGCTCATTGATGGTGAATGTACCTTCGATGACCGAGGTGGTTGGGTCACGAGCAGCCTGCCGCCAGAAATTAACCTCCGCAATGTCTACGCCAATGCCTAGAATCATGAACGCTCCGTTTCTGCTGGGCGGAGTAGCAATGCCTCTTCCTCGTCGTTTGAAAACGGTTTTTCGGTTCTCGCCTCGAAATGAGGTTGGTCACCGATCAGTACCGATTCACTCCAGGAACGGTGTATTGTTTCTCTCTCTGAACGCTTCGTGAGATACGCCTTGCGGTCGCGTGCCGTTAGATGTTGAAGGACTGTGTCGGGGTGTGCAATGCACACTGCGCCGGCGACGTGCCCAAATCCAAGACTTGTAATCAATCCCGCCTTCAGCTGACCTTTGGGAATTCTAATCGCTTGATCGCTAAATACTAGAGGTGCAGTGTTCTCAAGTACGGGATCGGGCTCATCTAGGTTCCACATGCCTGGAATGACGTCGTCGTGCATGGCTTGTAACAAGCCATTCATCTGCCATGCCGCTGCGCCACCTTTTGCGTGACCAGTGATTGCCTTCTGAGCAATGACGAGCATTGGAAGATTGGCGTCTCGCCCGATCGCCTGAGCGAGGTTACTGTGAAGCCTCGTTTCATTTTTGTCGTTGGCATGAGTACTCGTGCCGTGGATTGAAACCGCACCGATATCGTCCGGCGTAAGTCCGAGTCGCTCAAGTGAATGAGCGAGGGGAGACTGATGTCCACCTGCACCAATACGCAAAATACCTGGACCAGGTGCTGGCACCGAACGTTGAATGCCATCGCTGCCCGACCAAGCGCCTGCGACCACGCCATAGATGGGTAAGCCCATGCTGACAGCAGTCTTGAGTTTACACATCAAGACCGTTCCACCACCTTGGGACTCAACAAATCCACCTCGCCGAGCATCGCATGGTCGAGACGCTTCATTTGGCTCGATACCTTTGTCCCTACATGCCGCCGAACCGATCGTTGCTTGCATTTCAGCAAAGCCTCGAGCCCCTTCTTGACTAAAGTCGTCGAAGGCGCCTGCGACAACAAAATCAGCCTTATTTTGTTGGAGTAGATCAGTAGCTATTTCAACGGAAATCGCTGCAGTGGCACACGCTGCAACTGGGTTCACCATTGCCCCATATCCTCCGTGATACATCATTCCCGCGTAGGCCGCTGTGACGTTGATCAAGGTTTCTTGCAAAACGTCACTCTGTTTGTTTTCGCCAAGCTGTGCTTCGGTGTACAATCGACGTTGAGCTCTCATGCCCCCGATTCCGCTTCCTTGGGTACTTGCGATTCTTGCCGGATGTACATGTCGCCAAAGATCTTCA
>JBMYRY010000605.1:0-2184 GCA_049602795.1 Bradymonadia bacterium | reverse complement strand
GTGTCATGGTCCGAGGGATTGAGCCTGCAGCTGCAAGGCAGGCCCTCAATATCGAAGATTGGATGGTTGACGGTCAGTTGGAAGTGCTGGGGGCCCCATCGAAATCAGGATTGAATCATGTGGTTATTGGTCGTCAACTGGCGCTTGACTTAGGTGTAAAGGTGAGCGAGCCAATCACGATTCTCGTCAGCCGGGATGTGTCTAAAGACGACGTTTTTTCTGGTGGGGACGGGAGCCCAGGAGAATACACCGTTCTGGTCGGAGGTATCTTCGAAGCTGGTTTTGGAGAGTTTGATTCGAAGGTGATTTATGCCGGATTAAATGTTGCGCAGAGCATGTTTGAGATGGGGGAGGCGATAAACGCTCTTGAAGTCAAGACGGTGGACCCATTGACCACCCAGAGTGTAATCAGCGAGATCGAGCAGTTACTGAGTGACAAGCAGTCAAGCTTTCAGATTCTCGATTGGCGGGAAATGAATCGAAATATCTTTTCAAGCTTGGCGTATCAAAAGCTCGCTATTGTTGTGGTCATGCTCGTTATGGTTTTTCTTGCTGCGTGTAATGCGGCTTGCCTGTTGATGATGATGATCAACGAGCGGGTACGTGAAATTGCCATTCTGAGGGCTATCGGATTGAGTAGAGCCTCCGTGATCAGAATCTTCTTAATTCAGAGTGTGGGCATCGGCGGGGGAGGAACCTTGTTCGGTCTGATTGTGTCTGCTGTACTGCTGATTAATATTTTCCCCAATGGGATACCCGTTGACCCTCAAGTCTATGCGGTGGATAGGATTCCATTGGTCATAACGGGCTCAGATATTTTTTCGGTCGGGTTTGGCTCGCTTCTCGTCACCATATTCGCTAGTTTCTTACCGTCGTGGCGTGCAGCGTCCATGAAGCCGGTCGATGGACTTAGAGAACGAAATCAGTAGGGAGGAATTCGATGTCGCTTGTTCAACATTGTAGTCGATTCATTACCCTATTGATGTGCGTGTTCGCCTTGACGGGATGTGGGGGATTTAAAAAGGGAGAATTGGAACCGAAAGAGAAGGTTGACCGAGCCACGTATCACTACAACCTGGCCTATGGTCATTATTTCGATTCGACTAATAAAAACGTGGATGCGTCTTTACAGGAACTTTTGCGAAGTCTCGAATACAAGCCGGATTATCCCGAAGCACACTTTTTAGCCGGGCTGATTTACCTGGGGAGGGCGAATCATGGACTCGCAATACGGCATTTTCAAACAGCGATACGTCTCCGTCCCGCTTATTACGCTGCCAAAAACAATCTTGGGGCGGCTTATCTGAGTGAAGGACGTTGGGATGATGCGATTTCAGTGTTTCAGGAGCTAGTCGGGGAGATCAAGTATGCTACCCCGGGTCACGGACACAACAATCTCGGTTGGGCTTGGTTTAAAAAGGGGGCATTTGATAAAGCGGAGAAAAGCTTTCGACTTGCGCTTACGATGAACCCTCGCCTCTGTCAGGCCTACAACAATCTCGGTCAAGTCCTTTTTGAAAGGGGCAAGGCTGAGCAAGCCGAAAAATATCTTCGCCGAGGAATAAAGCGATGTAAGCGATATGCGGAGCCACATTTTCATCTTGGTAAGCTGTATCTTGCGAATAGGAAACGAGTTCAAGCACTGAGTTCGTTCGACGAGTGTGTAAAGTTGTCAGGGGACTCTCAATTGGGAGACCGATGTCGGGCAATGTCTAAGAGCCTCGGAGGACAACGTTGACTCGTTTGTACGATGCGCCTGATGGATTAAGTCCCGGTGAAGTCCTTCGCGGTTTACGGCAAGACCGCGAGTTGGACATTAAGCAACTTGCGGAGCTGACGTGTGTGAACGAACACGTCATTGAATGCTTGGAAAATGACGATTGGTTAGCGTTGCCGGCGATGGTCTACGTGCGCGGTTACGTACGAATATTGTGCCGTGAGTTGGATGGAGATCCTCGCGATATTTTGAGGCGTTTAGAGGATCAGGTCTCCACACTTTCTAAGTCTGTTGATGTGCAGGTGGCGCCCAAGAATTCAACATGGCGAGGGCGTTCAACCTTAGCAGCGGCCGTGGTGGTCGCAACGCTCTTGATCGGGTTGTTAACAAATATGATTCTGTCACCGGTTGCAAACGGCGATACAGACTCTGAACAAAAGAGTCGGGAACGAGGCGCGAGTGAGCAG
>JBMYRY010000604.1:0-2186 GCA_049602795.1 Bradymonadia bacterium | reverse complement strand
GACCATATTTTTTTCTTCCCTCTCTATATTTCTCTAGCATCAGCGTCCAGGTAGAGGGGGTGTAGCCTGCCTCCGATGGAGGCAACGGGTCGCAGCCGGCGGTCAAGTGGGGTGTTCCGGCAACATAATTGCCGGTGATCAACGCTCCCTTGTATCGCAAGACCTGATTGGCAGTCGCTAATGCTGCTTGGCGCACCCTGTCATCATTAGTGCGTTTCCAGCACTGAAACCTAGGTCCAATAGGAATCACCTTCTCTCCCTTGGTTCTCTCGAGATAGCGCGCCAAATACGTTCGTGCTGCAATCGCCTGAGCCTCCATGGCTGCACCGCCCCAGAACCGACGACCAATTTCACACGCAACCACACCGGGAATATAATCTTCTTCGACGGACAATGTTCCCTTGTCCGTTACAATTGTCCGTGGAAGTGTCCCCGATGGCACCCCATCTTGGAAGGAATCCTCGTTGCGCTCTCCCTGTGATTGTATTGGTCCCGCACCACCACACGCCATCAAAACACAGTATGAAAGCAATCGAATAAAACTTAAGTGATGACCCACATTTCCTCCGATAAACGAGCGCGAACCATCATTGGGTTAACAAATCCACTCGCAAAGTTGAATTAAATCGTCTCTGCCATTGCCAATGTACAGCGACATCACTATTCTCCTCCAAAATTGTTGATTG
The DNA here is from genome assembly GCA_049602795.1 of Bradymonadia bacterium. Lineage (GTDB taxonomy): Bacteria > Myxococcota_A > Bradymonadia > UBA7976 > UBA1532 > JBMYRY01. Next base: position 1,500 of record JBMYRY010000604.1, on the reverse strand, counting down.
GAGTTGGTAATGTCAAGACTGTCGGATGTGCGTGAAGCCCTAACCTTTGACGACGTGCTACTTGCACCAGGCTACTCGGAAGTCCTCCCGCACGAAGTTTGTATCGCAAGCGCGTTCACCAAAGAGGTCTCACTAAAAATGCCGCTCGCCAGCTCGGCGATGGACACTGTCACAGAAAGCGCAACGGCCATTGCCATGGCACGAGCCGGGGGCATCGGAGTCATTCACAAAAACATGACCCCCGAGGCACAAGCTCTACAGGTTGAGTTCGTCAAGAAAGCACAAAGCGGTATGGTCGTTGACCCAGTCACGATTAATCCGGAGTCGACGCTACGCGAGGCTCAAGAATTGATTCAGGCTAAAGGCTTCAGTGGGCTACCGGTTATTAGTAATGGTCGACCTGTCGGAATTTTAACCAACCGAGACATCCGATTTGAATCCAATGATCTCACATCGGTAAGCGACCTCATGACTACGGATCTAATTACGGTCACAGAAGGCATAAGTTTGGGTGAGAGCAAACGATTGCTTCAACGACATCGCATCGAAAAACTGCTGGTCATAGACGAGCAAGGCATGCTCCAGGGGTTGATTACGAGTCGTGACATCGAGCGTGCCGAGCTGCATCCGAATGCATCCACCGATGCATTCGGACGTCTACTTGTTGCCGCCGCGATTGGTGTCGGCGGGGATTGTGACGAACGCGCCAGTCAATTAGTGGATGCAGGTGTGGATGTGATTGTCGTGGATACCGCTCACGGACACAGCAAAGGCGTAATCGACTCTGTAGCAAAGCTTAAGAAGCGTTACCCGCAGACTCAGTTCATTGCGGGTAATGTTGCAACAGGCGCCGCTGTGAAAGCTTTAATCGATGCTGGAGCAGACGGTGTCAAGGTCGGTATTGGTCCAGGCTCCATCTGTACGACTCGTGTCGTTGCAGGGGTGGGCGTGCCACAAATTACTGCGATCATGGATTGTGTTGAAGTTGCGCAGCAGCACGGTATCCCAATTATTGCGGACGGAGGGATTAAGTTCAGTGGTGATGTGGTGAAAGCCTTAGCAGCCGGAGCACATTCAGTCATGGTTGGTTCTCTGTTAGCTGGCACGTCAGAGGCCCCCGGTGAAGTAGTTCTCTATCAAGGCCGCTCCTACAAGACATACCGAGGGATGGGCAGCGTTGGAGCGATGCAGAAGGGGAGCTCGGACCGTTATTTCCAGGAGGGAACTGAAGCGCGAAAGCTTGTACCCGAAGGCATTGAGGGTCGGGTACCTTACCGAGGACCGTTAGCTGACACCTTGTTTCAACTGATAGGCGGACTGCGGGCAGGTATGGGATACACAGGCTCCGAAAATATTGACGCACTTAGAACAAAAGCAAACTTTGTTCGAATTACGTCAGCCGGTCTGCGTGAATCGCACGTCCATGACGTCGTCGTCACGCACGAAGCCCCCAACTACAGAATTAGCTAATGCACGAGAGGTCAATATGAAAAGTATCCT
>JBMYRY010000603.1:0-2190 GCA_049602795.1 Bradymonadia bacterium | reverse complement strand
TCAGTACTTCTTTCAGTCCGGTGCGGGAGACTTTGTTAAGGCGGATGGCAATGTGGCGGTTCAAACCAGTGGTGGCTATGTAAGAATTTTTCAAAAAACTGATGGGACCTGGCGCCAATCTCAATTTCTAACTCAAACAAGTTTTCCAAATGCCAATAGTTTCGGCAGCTCATTGGATGTATCAGGCAATCTCTTACTCGTTGCCGATCCGGACAACGACGAACTACCTGATGCACCTGGTGCAGTCTACGTCTTTAAACGAGATGCCAGCGGTACTTACGAATTATTGCGCAAGATCCATGAGCCAAGTGCGCTGAACGAGGGTAAGTTTGCGACGATTGTAAAAGTAGACGGGCAACGGGCAATCGTTCATCAAAGTGCGCTGAGCGTAGCGCGCAGCGTTCACATTTTCACCGATATCGAAACACCCCAAAATGCAGCGTTATGCACTTTAGCCGGTCAGTGTATTTGCCGGTCCGGTTTTGGTGGAGACACCTGCGAGCTGGCGCCTGACGAGTTCAGCGACTAGCGCAACTCAAGGTGTTGGGGTGTGACTACGCTAGACCTTAGTTCCATGTTGATTTCGACGAGCCCTAGTATGTGATCATGGGGGCTCATCGCATTGACTACGCTGCCCCCAATCAGATTCGACTCAACCGAGATTTAGGAGCCGGTACGACCCCGACTCCCATCCAATTGGCGGCGAAGTCATGAATTCCGACCGATTCGCTATTCCCCAACCGCTGTGTCCCGAGTTCCGCGGTATTCGACAATAAAACCGCCGACGACGGCGCTCAACGTCCGCCTTTCGCTCGGGCACCCAAGTTCATGCTCTTGACGTGAGCTCGCGTTGTGCTCTGCCTTTATTGCGTCGACAACGCTCAGAACAGTATTTGACTTCATCCCAGACCCGAGCCCATTTGCGTCGCCAGTTAAATGGCCGACAACAAACGGGGCAGATCTTCGAAGGTAGATGTGTCTTTTTCAACGTAGACCCCCAAAAGCGCTTTCACTCATTGCCCCATCGCCAACATCAAGACCAGCCTGGTTGATGATACACGTGAGGGGCTGGCGGTCGCGTCAATCGGTGGGCGCGCGCGTCGTTGGCATGTTCAGTCTGCGATATGATTCGCTCTAGACAAGCGGCTTTAAGACCCTTCGGCGATGGTGTTTTGCAAGAAGCTGAAGCTTGCGAAGGCGGCAATACGACAGAGGCTGATGGCTGCGATGGTCTCTGCAGCATCGAATCGCCTGCCCAATCACGTTCATGCATTATTTCACCCCCTTCACCCGGAAAGTATATCGCTAACAACGCCTTAATCTAAATGTAGACTGTATGATACCGAGGTCACTCTGATTATCCCTTCGGAGTAGTCGCTTTCCTTACTCTTAGCTGGACGAATCAAACCAAGATGCGGTTTAATCAACAACGCGCAGGGATGACGTAATTAAACTCAATTTTCCGGGAGAGAAGAATGAGACATAAAATGAGGCTGATACTCGGTATCATGCTCCTACTCACATCGATGACCTGGGCAGCGCCCACCTTAACTTACCAAGGCGAACTCAGCGGTCAGAATGGTACGATTTCAGCCAGCTTCGACATGCACTTTGCCCTCTACGTTGAGGAGACCAGTGAAACGCCCGTATGGACAGAGACTCAGACCGCGGTCGCCGTCGTTGATGGCAATTTTACCGTCGTTCTGGGTCAGGATTCCTCCCTCGCTGAACTCGGCCAATACGACGTGCTTTATCTGGGCATTACCGTTGGCGATAGCAGTGAGATGACGCCTCGGATGAAAGTGGGCTCCGCCATTCGTGCCCAATGGGCAGCTCATGCACAAGATGTCGCCAACGAAGACATTCATCCTCGGTCGGTGAGCATTGGCGACCGCTTAGTCATTGACCAAAATGGGAATTGGGTTGGTGACCTCGCAGGTCTGAGAGGTCCAGAAGGACCGCCCGGTCCTGTCGGTCCCGCCGGTTCTAACGGGTTAGCTGGCCCCGCTGGGGTTGGCGTGCTGTCAGCTGTGGTCAACAATAACGGGGAATTAATCCTTACCCTAAGTAACGGACAGGTCACGAATGCCGGTAATGTTCAAGGTCCTCAGGGCCTTCCGGGTCAGGACGGTCAAGACGGCACCGCAACTGATCTAAGCGTCGATTCAGACAGCGATGGCTTCAGCGATT
>JBMYRY010000602.1:0-2193 GCA_049602795.1 Bradymonadia bacterium | reverse complement strand
CGTACAAACCCTTCCTTGCTGTTAATTGGAATATTTAGTTGAACCACATCATTGACCACACGACTTGGCATAAGACGATGCAAGTTCAGCAAACCCGATATCCGAGTGTGGAAGAGTTGACGAGAATCCGTGTGCATCGCATCCTCATAGGGACCGAAATGCGTCATGCATTCATGAAGCACCCACGACCAATAACGGTTCACCTGGTCCAATGTTGCAGCAATCCGATTTGGTTTAACTTGTCCTGGGTGATCGGCAAACTTCCGATTCACCAGATCACACACTTCTTGAGTGATCGGGTGTACCTCGAATTCGGGTGGCGTTGGCGCCTTCGGAGTGCCCTTCCATGGTTTCCGATTATCTGCATCGTGGCTCCATTTGCCACCGATGGGCTTCCCGCTTTCGTCGAGTAAAACATCGTACTTTTTCCTAACAAAGCGATAAAATGTATCCATCAGCCACGTGGTCTTACCCCGGAATGCCATTTGGAAATCATTCGTCGTTGTAAACCAGCCTGAATGCTCTATTTCGGACAGAGTACCGTCCTGCAGCAAGTCTGAGAGCTGAGACCTCAATTCACGTTCGGCCGGTCGGCAAACCAACAGGGGTCCAAGTTCCGCGGCAAGTTCTCTCAGAATATGGTCGTAAGAACGCGTGTCGAACACATACCGTACGTGTACCCCCCGCCTCGCTTGTTCAATGGCAAAGTGCCTTTGGGCACTCAATAGCAACGCTAGCTTCTGCTTGTGATACGGTCGCTGTTCTGGCTTCCACGACGTCTCACATAGGATAATCCCCACGTCATCCGGGCACTGTGTATGTAGTAAGCCGAACCGAACATTCAACTGATCGTAGGGCACAAATTGCCACTGACGAGTTCTCGTAAGGTCGCACGCGCCTGTCAGCCTGCTTAATTCGTTTAGAAAGACGTTCGACCCCATACTCAACCAGTTCCCTTTAGTCTCATTATGCTTCAAATCCGCGAACTTACTGCGCACTTCACCCGGGCAAATCCACCATAAAGCCAAAGGCATACCATCCAACCACAACCGAGCGAGCGGTCCACCCAAAGGTGCGTGCCCAATTCGACAAAACGAGCCTCGTATGCGTCTGTTGGTCAAATCCACGGGAAAGCGCGTGATGCGCGGGCACCGAAAAGAGCGCGGTCACGACCCAAACTTTGACCAAGAGAAGTAAACCGACAACGCAAAGCACCTTCCGTGCTTCCTCGATCGGACATAAGACCAACCACAGAGCCGTAGCCGCTTCGATTAACATGGGCGGACCTACGACCCACCCGGTCCGTGCAACGTGCAATGCTTGATACCGGACGAACTCACCTTGTCCCACAACACTCTTCAACGGGTAGTGAACGACTTGTACAAACCAGATCAAACCAGTCATAAACAGCGTGGACCCCAGGTGCGCTGCAAGGATGGCTACGTCAGTTTTGCTCATTGGTTGCCTCGCTTCTTGGTCCTAGTGATCGTATCGGCGGTCAACTGAACTCACCATGCAACCGCCTGACCATCCCAAGCGTAAAAGCGACCCGAATCGCGCACATCCAAACCTCCGATCACATCACAGAGGCGTTCGCAGGAAAATGCGGGTGTAAACACGGTGTGGCGTTCAGGTAATCGACCCACAAATGGTGCTGAGAGTTCAGAACTCACCGTGCCTGGATGGAGTTGAACGCAAATCAATCCAGGCGCCTTCAATCGAGCTTCGATAGCTGCTGTTTTCACAAGCATGTTTTGGGCTGCCTTTGACGCTCGGTAGCTGTACCAACCACCGAGTTTGTTGTCTTCGATGCTACCAACTCGCGCCGACAGGGAGGCAAAGATTGATCGCTGCCCCGTTTTCATCGTTGGAAGCAAGTAACGAATAAGAAGACCAACGCCAAAGGTATTGACGGCGAAGGTTTGCTGCATTTCTGTCATGCTCAATTGGTGCCAAGACCGCTCCGGTTGGACATGGGCGTCGTGTAAAAATCCTGTGCAATTGATGACGAGGTTGGGACGACATCCGTCTGTGACCAGCCGATCCGCGAACGCTTTTACCGACGCTTCATCAACAATATCCACTTCGCATCGTCGAATTTTTGTGCTCGTTGACTCCAATTGGGTCCAATGCGCTGCACGGCTCGTCCCATAGATGCTACGCACTTGACTCATGGCACTCAGCTCATTCAAG
>JBMYRY010000601.1:0-2196 GCA_049602795.1 Bradymonadia bacterium | reverse complement strand
TTACTCCCGGCGTTGTCCCGACTTAAAATTAAATCGACATCAAATGGTCCACTCGCGTCTATGCCTTCATTAGCGAGGCGAACACGAACCTCAACCATGCCGCCGGCCGCAACAGTGTCACGATCCAACTCAACAGCAAGCGGCAACAAATCGATGTTAGGCTCTCCCCCAAGCGTCAACATCATCGTAAAGAATCTAGTATTGTTTGCCTCGTTCACATCTCCGACCGAATTTGTCGGATCAACCTCAGCCACCAGCGTATATTCCCCCTGGGGCACGCGTTGAGATAGAGTAACTTCAAAGGCTTCCTCTCGAGACTCGCCACTGGGCAATCCATCTAAATTTAAGGATGTTAACGGCACCGGCGCCCCGCCATCTGCCGGTCTTAGGGAAAGTCTGACCAGAAAAATGCGTTCGACTGACTGACTCCCTCGGTTTTGGATCGTCAAAGAGCCACTGAGTATTTGACCCCAGAATACGCGCGCCTGCGACACGTTTACAGAAGGGACGAGTAAGTCAACCCCTTCAACCATGCCCCCTTCGACTACTTGAAAGCTACGACGATAAGCCGCGACATTATTATCCTCTCGTTGCTCACTCGCCTCGTCATTCGGGTCCACCTGAACGAGAATATGCCAATTGTCGCCAAGGTCGATGGTTGAAAAGTCAATCGTTTCAACCATATTGAAACGCTCACCCACGCCCAACGCTTCGCCAGGCTTAAGGGCAATCTGCAAGTCGTTATCGTCGAGCGTCTCATCTTCTGACAGATAGATCGCATACGAAGCAGAAGGCGTAGGCCGGTCCCCCAAATTCGCAATACAGACCTCCATCTCTAGCTGGTCAGTCTGTTCGACAACCGGCTGAATCTCCAAACTCAATTCATCGATTCCGGTAATTGACAAACCGCACACAACCAAATCAGGGGCGGAGTCTGTTTCCCCACGAATCCTAAACGGCATAGAACTCAAGCCCGTATTGTTACTGCGGTCAATATCGCCAACGAGTCCTCGATCGTCGGTGACGACAATGATAAAAGCTACACCGGTTCCCGCATCATCCGGAATGGTGACAGTCGCACTTTGCCCAATGCCGTCTGATGTCACCTCATTCCCCGCAACGGTGACTCGAGATAAAAGTCGATCATTGTCGTCGAATAATTCGTCAACACTCAGGAAAACTGCCGTACCGACAGGTGCGCGTGCCTGCGCGGCCGCATTTTTTAGAAGCCAGGTCACCTCAAGCGATTCACCAGGAGCTGCCCGGCTCGAACTGAGTTGAATATTTTCGACACTTAGGTCAGTGGGTTCACCCAGGCTTACCGTCACCGAGTCTCTACCCGTACTACCGTCAGAGCTTGTGATGGAAACCGAGACCGTATACTCCCCTGGTGCAGAAAAGGTATGGTTTGGTTCGGCCCCCGTACCCTCTTCGCCATCACCGAAAGACCACGCATAGGTCAATTCAGAATCCAGCGGTGCCTGAGAAACCGCTCTGAACGAGATTTCAATTGGTGCATTCGAATCCAATACACTCGCTTCGATTCTCGCCTCAAATCCTGAAGACTCATCTCCGTCGCACCCGATGAGCCCCATCAGAAGTACCAAACTAGATGCCGCCAGAATTCCTCTGATTGAGCATGAGAATTTATCTATCTTCATTTCGCTGTCCTACCAATTGCAAAAAAGTTATCGAGAGCAAGGTAGCCTCTATCGGGGCTTCATGGCAACTACAGTGGAACACTGTCGATCAATTGCTTGACCAGCCGGAGCCCGGAGGCTAACGTCGTAACAGTTATTTTTCCGGGAGGCTTTGGTGAGCAACGAAGAAAAAAGGTCTGGAATCAGAGACATCCGTACATTGCGTGAGCGCCTTGGTAAGGTTAAGAAGACGGCTCCCTCAGAGGATCGAGAGTCACAACCCAACGATGGATTGATTGCGCCAACACCCCACACCGCATCGCGAGATAGAACTTCCCCAGCGGTGTTTGACCAGCCGGTTGACCAGAGTGAGTCCTCTCTAGGACAGAGTTCAGCGCCTCAAACACCGGAACCTGACGTGGCTACAGCCAATCAAGGGGTCGAAGCTCAATTTGCCCATCCTCTTCAAGTGGGTAGCTATTCACAGGCAGTCGAAAGCAATCCTCTTACGGAGGCAGACCTCGCAGAATTAGAGGAGTACGAGCGCAAGCACAGC
>JBMYRY010000600.1:0-2196 GCA_049602795.1 Bradymonadia bacterium | reverse complement strand
CAGAAACTGGATACGCCCTCGCCCGCTCACTCGGCGTACCGCACGTAGGACCAGTCATCACCGAAGTATTCGGACTAGAACAGCAGGCGACGCCCGCCGCGGATAACACCGACTATGGGGTTACGGCGGGGTACTTTCAATTCGACCGTATCTCAAATGACGAACAGACTGAGGTAAAGGTGGCAACGCACGCTAAACTGCCACCCTCACCGGAAGCATTATTGCAAACCCGCCATTTCCTAACCGGTTGGCTCGCAGATGAAACGCCAGAAATCATCAATCCCTACGAGCAACTGAATACACCGCAACTTGATGAAGACAATGATTAACTTCCGACATTATACCGTAACTAACCTCCTTTCCAACGCCCATTTACCGTATGGATGGATGCGATTGAGCCTCCTGCTTCTGGTCTGTGCGTGCGGTGACGGTCATGACCACAGTAGTCACGATCACGATGACCATAATCACGGCAGTACAATGCCCGGCGAATGCGTGATCGAATCCCCGACCCTCTCCCTGGAGCACGGGATAGAAGTTGATTTCATCGCACCTGAACAAGGGATACCATTGAATGAATTGTTTGCTCTCGGCGTGACTGTGCGCGGGGCATCATCTCCAGAGAACTTAAGTATATTGGTAGATGCGACCATGCCTGCTCACGGGCATGGCATGCTTACAATGGTCAACATCACACAACAAGATGACTCGGAACAGTTTATGGTAGAGCAAATGAACTTACACATGCCAGGCGAATGGGAGTTGAGCATTCTCGTCATTGATGGTGAGCAATCAAGTCAAGGTCGAAGTGTCATGATGTGTAGTGAAGGCTAATCATGATGAGATGGCTGTCGTTGATTTACCTACTCGTCTTAACCGGATGTAGCACCGCCGAGTCAGGGTCATCTCTATTTACTGCCGCCGAACTGAGAGCCATTATGGCTCGAGAATGGGTAAGCGATAGCATGCCCATCGACAACACCAATGCCTACGCTCAAAACACTGCTGCGCAGGTTTTTGGCGAGATACTTTTTAACGAACCGGGCTTATCGAGTAACGGTGAAGTCGCCTGTAAAACCTGTCATAAGCCTCAACTCGGTTTTGCTGATAGTAAACCCTTGTCTGAAGGCTTGGGTCGCACTCGGCGACATGCCCCGCATCTCTTTAACGTGGGGTTTCAGCGTTGGTTTTACTGGGATGGGCGAATCGATACCCTATGGGGGCAGGCGTTAAGTCCAATTGAAGACGATCTAGAAATGGGGAACGACCGGCTGTCGGTTGTGCGCTTCATCGCGGCGCACGCGGAGTATGGACCACGGTATCAACACATTTTTGGTGCGATGCCCGCTCAAATTGCTGGTATTGAGGTCGAGTCAGCGAAACCGGTTCCAGACGACGAGAATGACCCAAGACATGTAAACTGGTTAACCCTTTCGGAGAACGAGCAACGAGCAGTGAACGAGGTCTTCGTCAATCTCGGCAAAGCAATTGCGGCGTACGAAATGACTCTCATTGCCGGACGTGCACCCTTCGACGATTTTGTGAACACCTTGAACTCACCAAAAGAGCATGCCGAGCAGAGCTTGTCAGATTCGGCATTGAGAGGACTCAAACTATTTATGTCCACGGCCAATTGTCATTTATGTCATACCGGGACGCTCTTTTCGGATCGAGAGTTCCACAATCTTGGTTTCACCGATGACGATATTGGACGCACCGATGGTGTTTTGCTAGCCCAGACGGCTGAATTCTCAAGTGCAAGCGCCTATAGCGACAATCCTGACGGTCCCAAATCAACACATCTCAATGCTTTGATTTCTGGTCATATTACTGATGGTGCCTTTAAAACACCAAGTCTACGGAATGTAGCGCTATCCCCGCCTTATATGCACGATGGACGATTTGGAACCTTGCGAGAGGTCGTTCAATTCTACAACGAAATGCCACCCGAGATTGGTCCCGGAGACCGCGAACTTTTTCTCGTGCCCCTTGGTCTCAATGAGCAAGACATTGACGATTTAGTTCGCTTTCTCGAAAGCCTGACGGCGTACTGAGACAAGCGACTCATCCATCTGTAAAGACCCCCCTATCTCAACCTTCACGCGGGTTTTAAGATTGTACTAAACCGTTAATTAGATTAGTCTGTATCGGCGAAGATTTGCTGTCGTTTCGGGTAAAAAAAGGATCGTACGTGAA
>JBMYRY010000599.1:0-2201 GCA_049602795.1 Bradymonadia bacterium | reverse complement strand
GCTGAGCACCGTCAAACTCGGTGTTCAATTGAGTCTTAACAAGCCCGTGGCAATCAAAGAGTTCACGGGGCTAGCAGGTTTATCCGCGGGTGAGATTACGCCCTCAATGAGACGAGATCTACGTAAAACCATTGAGCAAAATGCAGAGATTGATAGCCAGTTCGTTCTGTCGGTGCTTGATATGAACGTGGACGCTGATGTGCCTTACGCGGTGACCGAGTTATGTGCGGGTGGCAATCTGAGAGCACTCATGGATGGACAACAACTTGACTTCAAGGTTGCTCTCTCCATTTTTAGGCAAATGGTGATCGGGCTAAACGCCGCCCACAAGAACGGTATGGTGCATGGCGACCTGAAGCCTGAGAACATTCTGATTACGAGTAGCGGCAATGTGAAAATCGCGGACCTTGGATTTTCAAAATTGGCGCAATCTGACACGGCATCGCAGCAACGTGCTTATGTTGGGTATGCGTCGCTCGGATATTTGGCACCAGAAATGTTTCGGCAGGACCGCACGTATACGGTCGGTAGTGACATTTATGCGCTAGGTATTATTCTCTACGAGTTGCTCGTGGGACGTTTACCTGGGCGACGTTCGCCGCTTCCAAGTCAGATCGTCGAGGGACTGCCCGAAGGCATTGATGACCTCTTCGATACGATGGCTGATGATGACCATGCGTCTCGAGTGGGAACGCTAGATGAGGTACTTGAGAGATTGGATGAGATTCTAAACTTGGAAAATTCAGCTAGTCGAGCAGAACTCTTTCTTGCACCACCATTTGAACTCCCGGTGGAGATCTCAGTACCCGTTACCAAGGTTCAGCAAGAGTCACCGGCTCTGTTAAAGGAGCCCGTCGATGAGAAGCAAACCCTTAATGTTGAAGAGTTTGTTGGACAAGGCTTCGAGGAAATGGAAGCGGAGGCAAAAGGCCTCGAGACAATCAACTCAGCCTCTTTAGTTCAAGACGATGAGGCCGAAGAGGCGATTGGTGTTGTGGATGCTGAGGAAGTCGTAGGTGAATCCGAACCGGTCGACGATAAAGATGAATCCGCACAACTAGATGAACCGGTTGATGAGAACAGTACCGTTGCATCTGATGATGACGATGGACATAAACTAGAGCCGCTGCCGGATTCAGAGCTTTCGCTTTCGATTGATCCTCGCTCTCGCACTGAAGTCTCTGGTGCCGATCAGACGTCGGTACTTGACTCAATCATTGATGAGTAGGAACTTAGTTGAGTAGGGACCGAAGTTCTTTATTCGATTCTTTCTCCATATGGCGCTTCAAAATGGCATTCGCTTCGGCGCCTCCAATCTTCTTTAGAGCAACGATGGACGCTCGACGAACTGTTGGATTACTGTTTACGAGCCCCGCACTTGCACCCTCAATTGCCTGCTGCGCACCAGAGGCGCCCAGCAAGTTGATGGCTGTGATCTGGACCGTCTGATCTAGATCGAGTGCCAAAGAGGCCATGGCCTGTATGCTGCGTTCATCTTCACTTTTGCTCAACCCAATCAATGCCAATCTTCGTACATCTGCGTTGCCGTCGGTAAGCCTTAGGGAATAGAAGGCAAAGGCTGCTTTGGGTTTTGCAATCTTAGCCGAGAGGCGTCCGAGGGCCCGAGTACTGGCGAGTCGGATGTGCAAATCCGATGATTCACTGTTCTTGAGGATGAGTGGGATGGCGCTCGGTAACTCTTGTACGCCCATGGCATCTAAGGCGGCTGCCACAACTAATGGACTTGCATGTGACGCCAACTCAAGCAGTCGAGCCTCTGAGTCCGGAACGTGCCGAAGACCGAGTGTCGCCGCTGCGACAACCGAGGCATCGCTATCCTTGGTTGCCTTAAGCAGCAGGGGATATGTGGACTTCTCGTTGAGGTCTCCGAGTCCCTCGATCGCCAAAGCGCGCAGTTCTGTCGATGTGCTCTTGACTTGGCTTTTGAGGATCGGCAGTAAACGTTTCTTTAGCTTACTTTTACCAGCAGCACTCTTCGCTGCTAACGTCTTGATCGCACATTTCTTAAGTCTCATGTCCTTGTTCTTTGAAGTCTTGAACAAGAGCTTTTCGGACAGTTTGGCACAGAGTTGATTCAGCGTATCTAGGTGCATCGTGCCTAACCCCGATGAGGCTGGTTTAGCGCCGGCAAGTGCATTGAGTGCGTTGACACCATCAAGGGTCGAAAATTGTTCAAGGCT
>JBMYRY010000598.1:0-2202 GCA_049602795.1 Bradymonadia bacterium | reverse complement strand
AGGACGCTCGTCCTCTGCTAGGAAGCCGATGATCAACAAATTTCACGATGCCGTCTGTGTCGTCTCGGACAACACTAACGCCAGGCAACACTGAGTCACGGGGGACCAGAACTGCATCCAAAACCAGGTCATCAAATAATCTCAATTCCGCTACAAAGTCGGCTGAATTAGAATAGGAGAACCGCCTTACGCCATACGTCGGATTGATCTCCCAACTCGGGTAAATGAGGGGGTGCGGTTCGCTGGCTGCAAATAAAACGATTCCACCCGGTGGTACACAGCCTAAATCAATACTGATACTTTTCTTAATGCTGGTTCCGCGTTTCACATGCAGTGAAACCCCATCAAGCCGCAGAAGTTCTCGACTACGGTTTCGAACTTCAACAAATTCACTCTCTTCAGTCGGCTCACCATCAATCAAAACCTCTTCAATCACCAGGTCGGACACACCAGGCTCTCGACAGTCCTTCATAATCGTCTGGGCACTCGAATACACCGCGTCCTGAAAACTTTCGCACCTACACATATCTTCCTGGGTACACGTCGCCCAGCTATGCTCCGGACACTGTCGTTCGCACCGCTGGTCATCTTTGCAGGTTGGCGCGCAGCCAACAAAACAGAGCACCACGACAGTATTGATCATTAATCTCATCGATTCTCCTTTGTCCATTTTTGAAATCGTCCATAAGAAAGGTGGTTGAGCTCTATTTCTAGCGCTAACACTTCGAGCGACACTGGGACGTTTACATCTATCTCGCATTGCTTCTTGATCGCTGAGAACCACCGTATGTAAACCGCGACCAAACGACGCAGTGAGTTGGATAACGACTCTTGACGCTTTGCTTGATATCGCTGCCAGGCAAGCGCCTCGCTGGCATCATTATGAGTGGACAGACGCCACCTTAGATTAAGCGTATAGCGACTTCGTCGGTCTCCTTCCCTCAACTGTGAAAATCGCAACCCATTGTTTTGTGAGCCGTCTGATACCCGATACTGATCGCCGTCATCAAAAGTGAATTCACTGCCAATGTGAACATCTGGCAGCCAGGATCTCGATCGAACGGGATGTTTATTTCCAATAGACTTCCACTGGCTCAACCGTTCTTGCTCTAACCACCGGTTTACGTCTGGACTCTCGATTTTTCGACACCGCTCTTGGAATGTTGCTTGAGCTAAACTTACGGCGGACATCACAATCATGATGAACGTCATCATGGGAGTTTTGACTCATCAAGGACCAGCGAGCGACACCCGGGTACTGTCCGACGTAGTGACGGTTGAGCAAAAACGGTTTTAAATGTTAGGTGAATCACCAAGCCAAAGATGTCTTTTGTCGACCACACCTGATCAAACTCAAGAGTTAAAGATAGCTCCGGCGTCCAAGATTGAGAGATAATGGCGTGAGATTCACAATGCACGAAAGTATCGTGCGGTACTAATTCGTCACGATCTCCGTGCATCCATGCCCACCCCGATGTCACCAAGGCGATCTGCTGCCATCCCAATAAAAACCATACGTTAAACATGAACACTCCGCGGTGATTACCAACGGCATGTTCTATCGGCTCGGTGTCAGATATGTTGCAGAGCTAGCTAGACTTTATTCAAATGTAATCGCGAGACAACGGGCATCCAAACTGCCTCGACCATCCCGCACGACGCTGTAAACAACTACCGGCGTCCCTTCATCTTCCTCTATCTCGAGTGTGGTTTCAGACATCTCCAAGTCCGTCACTGAGGTCTCAATGTTTGCCCCCTTTGAAAACCAACTCACAATCCCCGTTTCTCGTTCGGTACGCTGAATACACATGCCATCATCTTCACTTTGGAAAACGTCTATGCTGTCCTCGGTTACATCGATCGAGAGTGTTAGCGGACGTTGAGGGCGGGTCATTGTGACCTTGAAACACCCCGCTTCGTCGAGTGGTGCGGATACAGCTTGCCCATCAAGCATCAAGTCATCAATCTCGATTGCTGTGTTCGTAGAAGTGGTTGCTCGAAGCGGAATCGTCACAGCTGCTGGGAGTGTCTGCTCGTCATCGATGAATGGAACAACCCTCAAAATCAACTGAATCGGGAAGATTTCTGTCGGGCTTCGACACCCTTCTGCTAGACATAGTGCGCCTTCAGGACATTCACTCTGGTCTGTACATGGCAACAACTCGTAATCCGGACAGATTGGTGGAACCCAATCGGACTCAA
>JBMYRY010000597.1:0-2204 GCA_049602795.1 Bradymonadia bacterium | reverse complement strand
TGACAGCATCTGAAAGGCTGGAGTCAGAATTGACCGAGGTGCCACTGATGACCTCGCGACCATTGCCATCAACCAGGATAAAATTTGTACTCACGAAATAGGTTACTTCGTCCGTTTCGTAGTCATATTGTTCGCTCGTTGAAATCCAGACACTTAGGTCTGAATCGGTTCGGGTCAATTGATGGGTGATGACGTCTTGAAAGCCACTCGATGCTCTGAGTTCGTCGACCAAATACTCGTAAGCATCGTCATTGGAGCCAAAACTGTCAAATTGATAGACGCCTTCAACAGTGATTGGCAGGACGAGCACCGATCGGTATCGCTGGAAGTCAATCTGTCCAGGGTTCTCGAATGTAAGGTCACCACAAGCGGGCAAAATAGCCATCAGCAGAACAATTATCGGGATTAGGTGTATGCGTCTCATTGGAACCTCCAAACAAGGCCAGCTGACAAGATGATCGGGGCTGATTCGTTGCCTTCCCTATCTATACCGGGTTGTAGACCGTCACTCTTTACAACGTAAAACCGTGAACGCAGGAAGAACATGGAATTAGGTACGATTTGACCGCGAAACTCCGACACGAAGACGAGCCCGCCGACACCTTCATCGGGATGGATGCCGTACAATGACCAATAATCAAAGCCGCCGCCGAGTCGTAGCTGCATGCCTTGTCCGATGGTTTGTTTATGGAGTAAGTGTAGACCAAAAATACTGCCCAAAAAGCCACCAGCAGCGCCTTGAAAAGATTCATCTTCGTGTGATGTAACAAAGCCGAGATCTGCGCTAATGTCGAGCATTGGGCTAATTTCACCACCCAACTGGACCGCACCGATCGTTTTGTTGTTGACCAGGAAATATTCCCCTCCGAGCTCGAAGGCCACAGCGGGGGCAGTGACCCCAAGGCACAGTAGCAGGGTAAGGATAGACCTCTTCATTTTAACCTCCTCTTTCAGCTTCTTCGATGTACCACTGACGGCACTAATCTGCAAAGCATTCAAAATTGTCTGGGGTAGGAGAGGTCAGGGTTGTTTGAGACGGTGAATGGTAGGATCGTCTGAACGAGAAGAGGACGGGAACGCATGAGCACGTCGCGAAGAGGTCTATTGGCGAGGTTAGTGTTTATCCGTGGGCGCTCACAAGCGACTGATTGGTTCGTGGCGGCGTAGGTGTGTGAACGCTATACGTCGTCATTGATGGGTGAGCCGCCTGAGGGGTCATCGTATGTACGCGCAACTGAGCATCTAAATGATGCCCAGCAGGGGCAGGAAAGAAGCGAATCGTCTCGGCGATGTGGAGCTTAAGTTCATTCAAGAGTGTTTTGTCCGCTTCGGGTAAAATGATGGAGAGTTGATTGAGGTTGTCCTGACCAATGCGTCCAATACCATCAGTTTTATGGCGGATCGATTCGATGAGACCATCGATCAATTCATTGGCTTCGAAGTCTCCAAATTCCGCTCGAACTTCGTCGATACCGTCAAGGTTTACGGTGATCAGAGTGTGCGGGTCAGTTGTGCCCTTAATACGTGCCGATTTTTTGTGGTTCATCATGACCAAAGTTGCTTCTAAGACCTCACAGAGCGCAATGAGAAGTTGACGCGTTTCGGTGTCGACAATGGTTTGTTGTCCATGGAACGCGATTAACGTGATCTCATCTTCTCCAACCGGGAATCGCCGATACCACCCCTCATACGTTCGTTCAATCCGGTCAACCTCTGATAAACTGAGTAGGCAGGGGGTTTGAATGATGGGGATGAGCAACTCGTCGTCATCGTCTCGTGACAGCGCGTCTAGGGTGAGCCGAATGCGCTCCTTCGCTTCAGCGCTCACAGCGCCTCGAGAGGAGAGTAAGTAACGATCGTGAACGGCACTTCTAATCGAGAGAGCAATTGCATCAACAGAGGTTTTAGCGACGGTTTTCATCAGGTGAGCCAGAATACCTTCTAGAGATGTTTGAATCATGGCATCGATGGCAAACTGATGTGCTCTTGCCGTGATTGAATGAGGTATTGTGTTTGAATGGTTCATGTTTTTCCCTCCTAATTGCATCGGCTTTTGATGCTCATTTTGAAGGTGTTTCAAATACTGTGCCAGATGGTAGGTGCCCCTGTTTTCAGGGGGTTGGCGGGGGGTGGTGGACGGAAGCGTCAAAGAGGAGACAATGATTTGTCAAGCCATTGACGTTTGTGCCAAAGGCAAAAAAAAA
>JBMYRY010000596.1:0-2209 GCA_049602795.1 Bradymonadia bacterium | reverse complement strand
CGAAGACATTCTTGCTGAGGGTGACGAGGTATACGTGAAGTGTATTGGCGTTGAGCGAAATGGAAAGATTCGTCTCTCGCGCAAGGAAGCTCTCGCGGAGAACGAAGAGTAGACAAGGAAGGACGACTCGATGGACTTGAAAGTTAATCGCTTATCTTCGTCGTTTCGTCCAACCGAGTTGCCGCTGCCTACCTATCAAACAACGGGGGCAGCGGGTGCTGACCTCTATGCAGCAATAGAGGATTCAATGAGCTTAGATCCCGGTGCACGTGCCTTGGTGCCGACAGGCATTGCGCTTGAGTTGCCCATTGGATTCGAAGCCCAGGTCAGGCCGCGTTCGGGACTCGCATTAAGGCACGGTGTGACTACGCTCAATGCACCTGGAACGATCGATGCGGATTATAGAGGCGAGGTGGGGGTAATTCTCGTGAACCATGGTCAAGACGCATTTGTCGTCAACCGAGGCGATCGGATTGCTCAACTCGTCGTGGCATCAGTTTGTCAGGCTCGCTTTGTTGACGTATCTGTCTTATCAGATACAGAGCGAGGCAGCGGTGGGTTTGGACACACAGGCGTATCCGGTAAAGGACAGGAATGATGAGGAAAAGCAGTAGTAAAGGACGATTGAGATGATCTGTTTTCGCTGTGGACATCAAGTTGCTGAGCCGGCAGATGCGTGCTCGAATTGTGGCCAGGTCTTCGGTGAGACTCGTAAAATCAATCGAACCGTTACCTCCTTTAAAGCACTTGAACTGAGAAAGAGTCGGTTGGATGCTTCGTCCGAGGAAAGCTTACTCCCATCAGACGATAAGATAGCCGGTCGGTATGAAATTGATACGCTTTTGGGCAGGGGACCGCTTGGGCAAGTGTATAAGGCTCGAGACCTGGAGACTGGTCGTTTTGTGGCTTTGAAAGCCCTATCTCCCAAACTCTACGAATCTGCTTCTGACAGGGCACATCTTTTGGAGGCGCTCGACGAAGCTGGTAGACATTCTGCGACTCGAGTGCTCCGACCCCAGGTTATCGAGCATGGTGACCTCATTTTATGCCGCTCAATGTTTGTGACCGGCATTAGTCTGTCTAAAGTCATTCGCCAGCGGCGCTCGCGTGGCAGTGCGTTTACGCTCGATGAGATTTTTCCGCGAATTAGACAACTTCATGAGGCGGTCGCCGATCTGTACGCTGACAAGGCACACGGCTTGTTGAAGCCAGAAAACATCATTCTATTGCCCGATGGTCTGCGCCTTACTGATTACGGATTGGCTCAAGGTATTTCACCTACGATCCTAGCTGAGAGTCAAAGAGAGGCTGGAACTGCGGATTACATGGCGCCTGAAGTCATCGATGGTGAGCAGAAGGCGACAGTTCATTCAGACATCTACAGCATGGGGGTCATCTTCGCAGAGATGCTGACGAATGCGCCTTGGAATTCTGAAGTTGGCCTGGATGAACAATTAAGAAAGCTCTTTGATCGTCCTGAAAAGGTCGACCGTCTGGTCACCTTTATTCAAACTGCGACTGCCGTAGAGCTGGAAGAAAGGTTCTCTGGGCTTGCTGCATTTGGTGCGTCATTGTCAGATTTGCTCTCTCGGGAAGCTGCGGAGGCTGAGGGACCTACGACGTCACAGTCTATGCCTGCGAACAAGGTCTTATTGACCGTTCAGGATATGCCCTCTCTGCGACCAAACCTGGCGGCAACACCTGACCCTGAGCTGACTGCTGAAGTCGAGCAAATCGACAGCAACTTTTTGCCGTCGAGTGTGGAGTCTAGTGGGAGTGCAGAGGCTGAATCGGTGGAGTATGTCTTATCAGGTTCGAACGAAGTCATTAGTGATGAGGCCGACTTTCTTGAGCGGGTGCCGACCAAAGTCGAGGCAACCCACACGAACGCGCGGGTACCCTTAGAAAGACGTACACCAACCGGGGTAATGCCAATTCCTGAGGCACGCGGTCTGAGTTCCAATAAATTATTCTTCCCGCTGTTGTTGGGGGTTGTGCTCATCGGTGGTGGGGGCTTTTGGTGGTTACTTTCCATGATCGAGTCCACGGGAAAGGAACCGAAGATTCAAGTGTCTCAGACAACGCCTAACGAAAAGTCTGAGAAACAGGAAAACAAAACGAGCCTCGCTCAGTCAACACAATCGGCACAAATGACCAATGATGCTGGACTGGGGGCTAACTCGGAGGCAGCCAAAGATGTCGCATCAGG